>NZ_JBARCR010000531.1:0-3325 GCF_049794275.1 Trebonia sp. | reverse complement strand
CGCACGCTCCGCTCCGCGCCCCCGCCGCCGCGACGCGCTAACGCGCGCTGCGGCGCTCCCGGTCACCAGCCCAGGCCGGCCCATCCGCCGTCACGATGGCCGGCATTCGCCACATAGGGCGAGATCTGTCCACTTTATGTCCCTTTTGTCCTAGTTCAGCGGTACATTTCTCGCCCTATGTGCGTGCGACACATCGCTGCGGGCGTCGAATGCGCCCCGGCTGACCTGCATCAGGCGCTCTAGGGCTTGGTGAGGTGGAAGACGTCGATCGGGCGCTCGGACCACTGGTCCCACGGGTCGTCCGCGACTATCTGGAAAATCCGCCCCGCGGACGCCCGGAAGGCTTCCTCTGACTCCCACATGGCCAGACCGACGAGTCGGTTGCTGTTCTCGTCGCGCCAGGCGCCTATTTGAATGAGGCCGGGGGCACCCTCGGCGGCCTTGTCGACGCGGTGCATGGAGGCGAGCGCATCGTCGACGTACTCGGGCCTCGGGTAGTGGATGGCCAGGTGGACGAACAACCGGGTTACCCGCTCACGGCGCGGCGTGGACCTTGCGGGCTGTCGGAGCTAGGCGGGAGACGGCCGGTGCGGCCGGGCGGGCGAGCGGCAGCTTGATGCGGAACTGACAGCCCGGGCCGGTGTTGCGGACGCTGATCTGGCCGGAGTGGGCCTCGACGATGCCGCGCGCGATCGACAGCCCGAGCCCCGCGCCGCCGGTCGGGTCCGGCGTGCGCGCGCTCTCGCCGCGGAACGCGATGTCGAACACCCGCGGCAGGTCCTCAGGCGGAATGCCGCCGCATTCGTCGCCGACGCTCACGCACGCCATCCCGGCCTGGATCTCGCCGAGCACCTCGATCGTCCCGTCGAGGGGCGTGTGCCTGATCGCGTTGGTCACCAGGTTCCTGATGGCGCGCCCCATCTCCGCGGTGTCGATGAGGACAGGCATGCCACGGACGGCGGACCCGGTGAGCCGGATTCCCTTCGCCCTGGCCACCGGGTCGGCGCTCGCGACCACCTCGGCGATGAGGTCCTCGAGAGCGACCAGCCGCGGTGACAGGCGCAGCGTGCCCGCGTGGATCTTGGACAACTCGAAGAGGTCGTCGATCATCGCGGACAGCCGGTCGGTCTCACGGCGGATCTGGGAGTGGTAGTGACCGACCTCCCGCGGGTCGGTCACCACCTGGTCTTCGAGCGCCTCGGCCATCGCTCGCAGCCCGGCCAGCGGGGTGCGCAGGTCATGGCTGACCCAGGCGACGAGCTCGCGACGGCTGGCCTCGAGGGCCTGCTCACGGGCTCGTGCCTGGCCGAGCTTGTCGTGGGCCTCGGCCAGTCCTTTGGACAGCCCGGCCAGTTCGGCGGGCAGCTGGACGGGCGGCGGCGTGTAGATGCCGCTGTCGCCCACTTCCCGTACCGCGCCGAGCAGCTTCCTGCTCGCCTTGGTGAGCCTTCGGCCGATGACCAGCGCGACCGCGAGGCCCGCCAGGCCCGCGATGCCCATCAGCTCGAGCATTACCTTGCGGTCGCCGACAGAGAGCATCAGGAAGGCGATATCCCCGATCGAAAGCAGCAAGGCGACGACGGTCACCAGCGAGACCATCGCGATCTGGATGCCGACGGAGCGCTGGGCGAGCAGCCGCAGCACGATCAGCCCGATGATGGCACTGATGACGGCGGCACCGACCGCTCCCTCCGTCACGTGAAGCAAATCGGTGGACGCGACCCCCGACATGACATCCGCGAGCGGCGCTGTCATGCCGGCTCCGGCTCGTACCGGTACCCGACGCCCCAGACGGTGACGATCCGCTTGGGCAGCGTCGGGTCGGCCTCGAGCTTCTCGCGCAGCCGCCGCACGTGCACGGTCACCGTGGACGTGTCACCGAACGTCCAGCTCCACACCTCGTTGAGCAGCTGCTCCCTGGTGAACGCCTTCCTCGGGTTGCGCATCAGGAAGACCAGCAGGTCGTATTCGCGCGACGTGAGCTGGATGAGCCTGCCAGCCGCCCGCACCTCGTGCGCCGCCAGGTTGACTGTCAGCTCGCGGTCGGTGATGACTCCCTGGTCCGGCTTGTCCGGCAGGCCGCTGCCACGGGCGCGGCGCAGCACCGATCGCACCCGCATCGCCAGCTCGCGCGGGCTGAACGGCTTGGTCACATAGTCGTCGGCGCCGATCTCGAAGCCGGCCAGGCGGTCGGTCTCGTCACCGAGCGCGGTCAGCATGACCACCGGGATCGGCCACCGCTCGCGAAGTCGCCTGCAGACCTCGAGGCCGTCGATCCCCGGCAGCATCAGGTCGAGCACCACCAGGTCCGGGGGCTGATCCGCGATGCGCCGCAGCGCCTCGTAGCCATCGTGCACGCATTCCACGGTGTGCCCGTCGCGGACCAGGTAACGGCCAACGACATCAGCGACAGTGGCGTCGTCGTCGACGACGACGATCCGGCCAGGCGGGTCCGGGTTGTTAGCCATGGCGCTCCCAGCCGTTTGACGGCACGACAAATCCAGGGTTGGTCACGGTTACAAGGTAAGTCGATGCGCAACGGCGCGACCACGAAACAGAACGAATTCGTCACCACTCCGTAAGGTCCATGACGATTCAGTGAGGCCGCCCCGATCCGGGCAGCAGCGGGTGTCCGCCGGGTGAACACTGGTCTGCGTCCGGCTGCCTGCCTGGGAGGAGACCCGCGTGATCGGCGAACTTTACGAAACTGCCCTCGCCGGGCGCGCACGGCCGGAAATAGAGCATGCCGACGGCACTACGTCGCCGCTCCAGGTGGACCACTGGCTGCATGCGCGGCCGGGCGACGTCTCCATCGTGGATCGCTGCAACGGCCCGACGCTTGACGTCGGGTCAGGTCCTGGACGCCTGACGGTCGCGCTGGCCGAGCGCGGCATCCCCGCCCTCGGCATCGACGTCACGCCCTACGCCGTGAGCATCTCCCGGTCGGCGGGCGCGCTTACCCTGCTGCGCGACGTCTTCGGCTACGTGCCGGGGACCGGCCGGTGGATGAACGTTCTGCTGGCCGACGGGAACATCGGGATCGGCGGGGACCCGATCGTCTTGCTGCGCCGGGTGCGCGAGCTGCTGACGCCGCTCGGGCAGGCACTGGTCGAGGTCCAGCCGCCAGGGATCGCCCAGCGCAGCGAGCAGGTCAGGCTCCGGCATGGCGGCCAGATCAGCGCCTGGTTTCCCTGGGCGTACGTGGGCGCGGACCAGATCGCCGAAATAGCCGTCGAGGCCGGCCTATCCGCGGCCGAAACATGGTCCGCCGACGGCCGCTGGTTCAGCGTGCTGCGGCCGCTCAGAGACTGACAGGTGCACAGAC
>NZ_JBARCR010000530.1:0-6475 GCF_049794275.1 Trebonia sp. | reverse complement strand
CGATGGCGAGCCGGGCGATCGCGTACCGCAGCGCCTGCATCGCGTCGGGGGTGAACCGCTGGCGGGCCCGGCTGCGGGCGCGGGACGCGGCCCGCGCTCCGCCTCCTGCTATACCCCACGAGCGGTGACCGTCGCCGTCGTTGCCGTCCGGGCTGGTGTCGCCATCGTTGCCGTCGCCGACCGGGGCGGCATCCGCGCCGTCCAGGGTGATTCCCGCCGCGGCCAGCGCCAGGCCGATGATCTTGTCCACCACCCGCATGTCGGCGTGCCCGATGACCACCGGTTCGGCGACCGCGTCACACGCGGCTGCCTCGGCGTCCTTGCCGGTCAGGTAACCCGGCTCGCCCGCCGCGCCGCGCAGCCAGACCTCTTCCTGCTCCGGGGCCTCGGGATGCTGCCGCAGCTTCGGGAACGAGATGTGCACCGCCACGTGGGTGTCCGCGCCGGCCCGGTCCGGCACCATCTTCGCGCGGATCAGCAGCTCACAACCGGACTGCAGCGCGTCATGGAACCGCTGGCCTTCGGTGCGGGTGTCTTCGGAGTCGGCTTTCTTACCCAGCGCTTCCAGCACCGCCTGCACTGCCGCCGCGCATTCCGGGGTGAGGTTGCCGCGGATCACGCCCGCGCCGCCGAACGTGGTCGCGACCTGCACGTACCGGTCGTCGAACCCGTCCTCGTCGGCGTCCGGCCGCGAGGCGCGCCACCGCTCCAGCGCGACGCCGGCGATGGTCCGCAGGTCATCCCGGGAGGCTCCCGCCTGGGCAGCCTGCACCAGGATCTTGATCGTCTCCGCGCGCAGCTCCGCCGGGAGTTTCTTCGTCCATTCCGCGATCGCCATTGCCCAGGACTTGGAGATGTCCGCGTCCACGAGGGCGGCGGCCATCTCGGGGTGGTCGCGCAGCAGCCGCATCTGCCGCATCTTGGCCTTGGCGTCCCGCGGCGTCATGTCCGCCATCGCCGCCAGCCACGTCGCGGAAGTGCCGTACCCGTCGGAATCGTGGGCGTCAGCGGCATCGAACCGGGCCAGCACCGCGGCGTACGCGGCGGTGAACTTCGCGTGGATCTCACCCAGCGACCGCAGCACCGTGCCGGACCCGGCGGCATCAACCTCGTCGGAGGCCCTGCCGTTCAGGTAGTCCAGGCTGGCATTCGCCATCCGCAGCGCCTCGGCGACACTGCCAGGCGCACCGTCGATTCCGGTGCACACCTTGAACCACCTCCCCGGTTATGCCGTGGTTGACCGCCTGCCTCTCATCCGTCGCGCCTTCTTCTGGCCTACTACCAGGCTAGCACAGGTGTTCTAGATAGCACAACTGATAGCATCAAGATCTTTTATGAATGTCTATAGCTGCGCGCAGGCCGCGGGCCGCGCTCAACCAGGCCTTAACCAGCGGATAACCCCTCGCGGGCATCGTGAAGCAAGTGCGTTACACGAGGGGGGAATCCTATGGACGCCAGTACAACTTTCCTCGACTGCCCGGCCTACCTGAACGGGGACGGGACGGTCCGCTGCGGCCTGCCCGCGGCCGTGGAGGACAGCTACACGCTCGGCTCAACCGACGGGCCGGTGACGAGCGTGAAGATTCAGTGCCCGGCGGGGCACTGGTTCAACGGCCCGGTCTCCGCGCTGACCGTGCACCCCGACGCGGCGCCGAGTGCTCCCGTGGTGGTCCCGGTACGCGTGTCACCGCGTTAGCCGCCTTCCGCCTGCCGCGTCCAGCGGTCGAGGCTGGCGCGGGCCTGGAGCGTGGCCGGGTGCTCGTCGCCGAGCACCCGGGTCATCACCGGCACAAGCGCGGCGAACTGGTCGCGGGCCGCGGCCGGATCGCCGGCTTCCCCGGTCCAGTGAGCCAGGTAGCCGCGGGCAGTGAGGGTGCGCGAGTGCTCGGGGCCTAGGATCTCCGCCCTGATCGGCACCAGCGTCGCGTACTGGTCGCGGGCTCCGGCGGCGTCCCCTGCCGTCCCGGTCCAGTGGGCCAGGCTGGCGCGAGTGGTGAGCGTGGCGGGATGCCGGTCGCCAGACACCCGCTCCCGGATCGGCAGTAGCGCGGCGAACTGATCGCGTGCCCCGGCCGCGTCACCCGCGTCCCCTGTCGAGCGGGCCAGGTTGGCGCGGACGGCGAGCACGGTGAGGCTCTCGTCGCCAAGCATCCTGGACAGCTCAGGCAGCAACGCGGCGAACTGGTCGCGGGCCGCGGCTGGCTTCCCGTCCTCCCCGGTCCAGTAGGCCAGGCTGGCCTGGGCGGCGAGGGTCCTGGGGTGCCCGGCGCCGAGGACCCGCGTCAGCGCCGGCACGAGATCGGCGAACTGGGCACGGGCCGCGGCCCGATCGCCGATCTCGCCGGTCAAGGTGGCCAGGTTGGTACGGGCGGCGAGGGTCCTCGGGTGATCGGCGCCAGGGTCTATGTCACAGGCCGCCACGATCTGCTGTTGAAGCTGGAGCGCCGCGGTGTCATTGCCGAAAGCGCGCAGGAAGGCAGCGACCTTGTCCATGCCGCCGCTGCCGGGGGGCAGCGCCATCAGTGCATGCGGCAGCAGCGCCGCGAAGGCCGACCACGTCGCCGGGTCGTCAGCGTCCGCGGCGTCGGAGGGGAGCGCTGCCTCGATCAGCGCCGCGGTGGCCCGCCGCCAGTCCTTCGCCACGTCCGGGTCCAGCTGGTCCGCGGTGATTTTCTGCACCAGCCGGTGCACCGACACGAAGCCGCCACGCGGTGCGCTGATCAGCGAGTACCGCCGCAAGCCGGCCACCGCCTCGTCGCAGGCGATGGGGCTGTCGAGCAGCGGGGTGAGCAGCGGCGCCACGTCAGGACCAAACGTCGCCGCCAGCCCGGGCCTGGGACACAGTAGCAGCCGCAGCGGGATGTCCTCGGGCGCGCAGCACGCCACCATGCGCAGCAGTCCTGGCGCCAGTCCGGAGCGCGTCAGTTCGGCGGAGGCCAGCTCCCAGGTGGTCGTGACCCGCTTGTCATACCCCACCGGGTTGCCGCGGGCCATCAGCTCCGCCCGGCAGTCGCGGAACAGTCCAAGGTAGTCAGTGATGGTCCGGCCCGTTGCCCGCATGTAGGCGGCGGCCTGCTCTAGCGCGAGCGGCAGCCCGCCCAGCTCGCCCGCCAGTTCGGTCGCCAGCTCAGCCGACGCTGCGTCCGCTCCGCTGCCAGCGCCAGTCCTGGTCAGCAGGAACTGAGCCGCCGTGGCCTGGTCAAGCACGGGGACGTCTAGCTCTTGATCGGCTGGCCAGTGCGGGTACTGGCTGGTGATCAGCACGCGCCCGCCGCCCGCGGGCGGCAGGAGTCCGTCGATATCCACCGGGTCTGCCGCGTTGTCGAAGATCAGCAGCCAGTCGTCTCTGCCGGCGAGGGCCGCCTGCACCCGCGCCCTGGGATCACCTGCATTGGGGCCGCCCCTGCCGTCGAGTTGCCCGGCCAGCTCGCTGAGCCCAGCCGCCAGCGCGGCCGGTTCCTCGGCCGGCAGCTGCCATACCACGCCGAATTCCGCCAGGTGCCGGTACGCGTACTCGACCGCCGCACTGGTCTTCCCCACGCCGCCAGGCCCGCACAGCGCGACGATCCCTGGGCCGTCCCGATCGCGGCCGGTCAGCCGTGCGTGCAGCTCGGCCAGCAGGTCCTTCCGGCCGAACACGAATTCCGGTCGCTGCGGCAGCCGCAGCGCCATCCCCGGCTGTCGCTCTCGCCGCAGGTCGGTCAGCGCGTGCAGCAACAGCAGCCCGAGCTGCTGCGGGCTGGAAAACGTGCCCGTCATCGTCCCGGAATCCCGCAGCCGGGCACGGAACGCCCGCTGCCTGGCCCGCAGGTCCGGGTCGCTGTTGAGCAGCCATCTCGCCGGGATCGGTACTTCCTTTTCCTCATCGAGCAGGAAAACCAGCCGTGGCAGCGACGCCTCCGTCGCGGCATCGAACTCGAGCTCGGTAGAGGACAGCTCAGGCTGGTCGTGTACTGGCGTGCCGTAGCGCAGCCCGATCAGCCCTACGTAAATGTCGCAGTCGCGGACCTGCGCGCGACAATATTCGGCGGGCTTCTCATCGCGGACAGGGGAATAAGCCATATCCGCGAATGCGTGCCCCGCCCGGCTCACCGCCTCCTCCGCCGCTGCCACGAATGACCAGGCATGCGGGAATTCCCGCAGCTCAGCGGTGTGACTCAAAAACACCCGCTGTGGGCTTGAAGATCCGCTGTCCTGAGTCACCACGGGCCCGTTCCGGATAACTGTTCTTGGCCGCGCTGCAGGGTGTGGTAGCCGAACCGCGCGCGGGCCGCGCTGATCGTCTCGCCGGACAGCACCGCGGCGGTAATCGCGTCTTCCCGTTCGGCGATGCTGACGGCCAGGTCGGTGACCTCGGCCAGCCGGTGGCGTGGCACCACGACCACGCCGTCGTCGTCGCCGAGCACGATGTCGCCAGGGCGGACCTGGACGTCGCCGAGGGCGACAGGGACCTGCGTGTCGGCGACCTCCACGCGGTCTTTGCCGGTACGCATGAACCGGCCATGGCTGTACATGGGATAGCCGAGGCGCAGCGCGGTCGCCACGTCGCGGCAGACGCCCCAGATCGCGGTGCCCGCGATGCCGCGTGAGGCGGCGTACTCCGTGAGGATGTCACCCCAGACGGTGGCGTCGGTGCGGCCCTGGTTGTCCAGCACGGCCACCGCGCCGGGCGGGATGTCGTCGATGTAGTCGCCGACGGTGCCTTTCGGGTCGCCGACGGGGACGTAGCGCACCGTGTAGGCGGGGCCCGCCATCCGCGGGCCGTTGGCGAGCGGCGCGATGCCGTGCGCGCTGCCCTTGAGGCCGAGGCGGTCCAGGGCGTCGGAGACAGTGGCTGTGCCCGCGGCGAGGAGGCCTTTGAGGTCGTCGGTCACTTTCTCACTCCTCCCCGCTCAAAGCCGCGCGGAAGCGGTCGTCGTGCATAACCTCGGTCACCGGCTGGCCGGCCAGGACCGCGGCCCGCATCGCGTCCTGGCGCGCGGCAAGCCGCTCGGCGGTCTCGATGATCTCAGTCGCGCGGTCCGCCGGCAGGAAAACGACGCCACTGCCGTCGGCGAGCACTAGGTCACCCGGCGTGACCAGGACGCCGTCGAACAGGACAGGGACGTCGCTGCCGCGTTCGGCCAGCCGGCCGCGCGCCGTGACGGGGACGGCCGCGCGGGCCCAGACGGGGAAACCCGCCTCGGCCACGGCGTCCAGGTCGCGGCAGGCGCCGTCGATGACCGCGCCCTCGATGCCGCGGTACTGGGCGGCGGCGGTCAGGATGTCGCCCCAGGAGGAGACGTTCGCGCGGCCCCGGTTGGCGACGACGATGACGTCGCCGGGGCCGGAGCTGGCGACGGTCTGGGTGCCGAGGTGACGGCCCGCCGGGCCCGCCGCGGCGTCGACCGCCTCGACGGTGCGGGCGCGGCCGGCGATCTTCTGGCGGCCCCACATCGGTCGGATGCCGGTGGTGGCGCCGGTGATCCCCAGGAAATCGAGCGCGTCGGAGACCGCGCAGGTGTCGAGGCCCTTGAGGCGGCCGGTTAGCGAAGTGGGCACTCGCGCATTCTCGTTCCGCCGCCGTGCGATTGTCCAACCCTCGACCCTGGCCGACCCTCAGGTGCGGGCTCGGGAGATGATCGTGCAGATGGAGCACCCGATCATGGGCCCGGCGTCGCTGCTACTCGATCGTGACGGTCCGGCCGCCGTCGTCAGCGCCTTCCTGGAACGCCGCTCCCCCCGGTTCGGCTGATCAGAGTTATCCAGAACGGGCCCGCTCCTTCGCCTCACTTCACGTAATCGCGCCAGGAGTGGGCGGGCTCGTAGCCGAGCAGGTCCCTGGCGCGGTCGATCGCGAGCAGCGTGCCGAACCCGGCGACGTCCCTGATCACCGGCACGCCGGGGAAGACCTCGGCGAGGACGTCGCGGGACGGGCGGTTCATGACCGTGTCGGCGGCGGCGATGATCACGTTCTGGCTGCCCGTGACCTCCGCCTCGAGGCCGAGGCGGCAGGCGGCGGCCACGTCCCTGACGTCCACGTAGCCCCACACGTTCCACTTGCGCAGCTGCGGGTCCGGCCAGAACGAGGGGAACCGCTGGTATTCGTCCGGGTCCATGATGTTGGAGATCCGCAGCCCGACGAACGGGATCCCCGACCACTGCGTGATCTGCGCGGCGATCGTCTCGCTGGCGACCTTCGACAGCGCGTAGGTCGTCGTCGGGAACGGGTAGTGCTCCTCGTCGACCGGGGCGTACCGCGGCGGCGGCCCGGCCACGCCGGGGATCTGCTCAGGGCCGCCGCCGAACGGCAGGCCCAGCGTCGTCTCGCTCGACGCCCACACCACCCGGCTGAGGCCGAGCGCGGCCGCGGCGTGGAACACGTTGAAGTTCATGGTGATGTTCGCGTTGAACGTGACCGCCGGGGTGGCCATGCCCGGCGCCGGGATGTTGGCGAGGTGCACGACCGCGTCGGCACCGCGCAGCACCTCGGTCG
>NZ_JBARCR010000529.1:0-1689 GCF_049794275.1 Trebonia sp. | reverse complement strand
GTCCATGCCCTACGCATCCCGGCTTCCGGCCTCCAGGGTGTCCATGTGCTGGTTATCGAGCCTAACCCGGCCACTTCCGTTACGCAGTGGCATCAACTGTATACCAGTCTGTAACGGCGCCAGGGCGGGGCTGGAAGTCGTAGCGGATGCCGTCGGCCCCCAGCGCCACCAGGGTCAGCGACGTGCTGCCCCAGACCCGGCCGTCCGGCAGGTCGCGGCTGGCGACGATCGCGCGCGGGTCGCCGGGATCGAGTCCGTCGCCGGCCGCCAGCGTCAGCCACTCGCCCCAGGCCCGTTCCGGCGGCAGCGCGGGGTCGGCTGAGGGGCGGGCGGCCGCGAACTTCGGCCCGAAGTGGCGGGCCTTCGGCTCGGTGACCGGATCGGCCGGATACGCGTGGCCCGCGTTGGTCAGCACGTGCGTGCCGGGCTCAAGGTCCCTGGCCGCCGGGCGGCTGCCGTCCCAGCTCAGCATCGCCACGGCGTCCAGGCCGGCGCAGACCAGGTGGAACGGGTCGTAGGCGGCGAGGGCCGCCGGGTCATCGGCGAGCTCCTTCAGCACTCCGGCGCCGTCGGCGGCGGCGTGCAGCGGCAGCTCTCCCCTGCTGCGGCGGCGTGCTTGGTCGGCTTGTGTGCCCCTGCCGTTGAGCAGGCACGCGACCCGCGGCACGTCCGGATGGACGGCCAGCCAGGTGCCGCCGGCCTGCTCGTCGAGCCCGCCGAGCAGCGGCGAGCCCGGCCAGTGCCTGGCGGGCGGCAGCCACGGCCGGTCCTTCAGCTCGTCCCTGACGCCAAGCAGCAATAGCGGCACACGTTCCCCCGGCGCGAAGCTCAGGACCACGGTGCACACCCATCCATCATGGCTGTTTCCCACTCGGAGCGGAATATGAGGCAGCATGGAAGAGTGATGCGCACGGAACCGGAGACGGCTGAGCCGGGGAGCCAGCCGAGGACGTTCGGGATGATGGTTGAGCTTTTTCGCGGCGGCGACGTGGTTGTCCTGAGCGGCGCGGGGTTGTCGACGGAGTCCGGCATTCCGGACTACCGGGGGCCCAGCGGGCTGACGCGGCGCGGGCAGCCGATGACCTATCAGGCGTTCACCGGGAGCGCGGCGGCGCGGCAGCGGTACTGGGCGCGCAGCCATCTGGGCTGGCGGCACATCGCCGGGGCGGCGCCGAACGCCGGGCACCTGGCGGTGGCAGAGCTCGACCGGCACGGGCTGTTGCGCGGGATCATCACGCAGAACGTGGACGGGCTGCACCAGGCGGCCGGCGGCCGTGCCGTGACCGAGCTGCACGGCAGCCTGCACCGGGTGGTGTGCCTGTCGTGCTGGCGGCGCACCCCGCGGCCGACGCTTGACGAGCGGCTGCGGGCCGTGAACCCGGCGTGGCCGACCCGGGGGGGAAATGGGGGGGCGGGCAGCCCCCCCATTGGAGGGGACCTGCCGGCTGCGGACGCGGCGGTCAACCCGGACGGGGACGTGGCGCTCGAGGAGACCGGCGGGTTCGCGGTCGTCGACTGCGAGCAGTGCGGCGGGGTGCTGAAGCCGGATGTGGTGTTCTTCGGCGAGAACGTGCCGAAGCCGCGGGTCGCCTCCTGCTACGACCTGGTCGCCGGCGCGGCGGCGCTGGTGGTCCTCGGGTCGTCGCTGACCGTCATGTCCGGGTTCCGGTACGTACGGCACGCGGCCTC
>NZ_JBARCR010000528.1:0-11898 GCF_049794275.1 Trebonia sp. | reverse complement strand
GCCGAAGCCGGTGACCGTCGCGCCGCGGCCCGCGACTACCAGGCCGCCGGGCATGCCGACCGCGCTGGCCGCCTGCGGCGCGAGGCCCAGGCCATCGAGTCCGCCTTGGACATTACCCCGCCGCGGGACGATGCTTAGGACCATGGAGTTCGAACACATCCTGGTCGAGCGTTCCGGCGATTTCGCCACGGTCACGATGAACCGGCCGCAGCGCCGCAACGCCCTGTCCCGGGAGCACATGCGCGAACTGATCGCGGCCTTCCGTGACCTCGGCGACAGCGACGCCCTGGGCATCGTGCTGGCGGGGAACGGTCCGGTGTTCAGCGCTGGGCACGACTTCGCCCAGGTCGCGGGCGCCGACCTGGCGTCGGTCCGCGCGCTGCTCGCGACCTGCACCGAGCTGATGACGCTGATGCAGCAGGTGCCGCAGCCGGTGGTCGCGCGGGTGCACGGGCTGGCCACCGCGGCCGGCTGCCAGCTGGTCGCGACCGCCGATCTGGCGGTGGCCAGCGAGGACGCCGGGTTCGCGGCGCCTGGCGGGAAGGGCGGCTGGTTCTGCCACACGCCGATGGTGGCGGTCGCCAGGAACGTAGGCCGCAAGCGCGCCATGGAACTCGCGCTGTCCGGTGACGTCATCGACGCCCGCACGGCGCTCGACTGGGGCCTGGTCAACCGGGTCGTACCCGCCGCCCAGCTGGACGACGCGACCCGCGACCTCCTGGAGCGGGTGACCCGCGGCTCCGCGCAGAGCAAGGGCATCGGCAAGCAGGCGCTGTACGCCCAGATCGACCTCGACCAGCCCAAGGCCTACGCCTACGCCGTCGAGGTCATGGCCGCGACCAGCCAGCTCCCCGACGCCCAGGAGGGCATGACAGCGTTCCTGGAAAAGCGCAAGCCGAACTGGCGCCACGGCCGCTAGCCGCATGGGTGGCAGGCTTTCCATCGCCGTGATCGGCGCTGGGATGGGCGGGCTCGCCACGGCCGTCGCGCTGCTCCGGGCCGGCGTCGACGTCACGGTCTACGAACAGGCGCGGAAGTTCGCCAGGCTCGGCGCGGGCATCCAGGTCGGCTGCAACGCGATGCAGGTGCTGCGCGGGCTGGGCCTGGAGCAGCGGATACGCAGCGAGGCGTTCTACCCGCGGTCGTGGAACAACAGGGACTGGCGTACCGGCGAGGTGCGGTACGACCAGATCTTCGGCCCAGCCGCGGAGGCGAAGTACGGCGCGCCCTACCTGCTGGCGCACCGCGGCGACCTGCACGCCACCCTGGCCAGCGCCGTGCCCGGCGAGCGCATCCGGCTGGACCACAAGCTCGCGGGGCTGGACGACAGGGCCGGATCGGTGATGCTCGGCTTCGCCGACGGCAGCACCGCGGTGCACGACGGCGTGGTCGCCGCCGACGGCGTCCACTCGCTCGTCAGACAGCTGCTATTCGGCGCGGAGAAACCCAGCTTCACCGGGCGCATCGCCTACCGCACCACCTTCCCCGCCGCGCTGCTGGGCGGCTACGACATCGGCGAATGCACCAAGTGGTGGGGTGAGGACCGGCACATCGTCATCTACTACGTCAAGCCGGACCGCAGCGAGGTCTACTTCGTCACCAGCCAGCCGGAACCGGGTTTCACCGTCGAGTCGTGGTCGGCCAAGGGCGACATGCCCACGCTGCGCGCGGCGTTCGACGGCTTCCACCCGCAGGTGCAGCACGTCCTGGCGGCCTGCCCGGACGTGCACAAGTGGGCCCTGGCCGACCGCGACCCGCTGCCGCAATGGCAGGACGGCAACGTCACCCTGCTCGGCGACGCGTGCCATCCCATGACGCCGTACATGGCCCAGGGCGCCGCCATGGCCCTGGAGGACGCCGCCGTCCTGTCCCGGCTGCTAGCGGAGGTCAACGACCCGGCCGGCATTCACGGCGCGTTCCGGCGCCTGGAGGCAACCCGCAAGCCCCGCACCTCCCGGGTCCAGCTCACCTCCAGGACCAACACCTGGCTGCGTGAGAAGACCGACGTCGACTGGGTCTACAGCTACAACCCGTGGACCGCCCCGCTGGCGGCCTGATCATGGCCCCGGCCCAGCCTGACAGCGGGCGCCTCACCGGGGATGTGCTGTCCTGGCTGGTCTCACAGGCCTGCGCTGAAGGGGTCGCCGCGAGCAAGAGAAACCTGGGCAGCGGCCGCGCCCGGGAAGTTCACGAGGTGGTGACCGCCTCGGGCGCCAGGCTCGTGATCCGGGGTGAGGCCCACGAAAGCAACGGCCTGGACCAGGAGGCGTGGTTCCTGGCCCGGGCCCGCCAGGCCGGGGTCCCGGTACCCGAGGTCGTGTGGCTCGGGGCCGCGGAAACCCCGGCAGGCCCGAAGACGGTGATGGTACAGACGGCGGTGGCCGGCCGGCCACTGAGCATCATGCTGCCGGTGATGTCAGCCGGTCAGCGCCGGTCCGCAGCCCGCACCTGCGGACAGGTCATCGCCCGGCTGCACTCGGTGCCGGTTGACGGATTCTACCGCCGCCACGCCGACGGGAGCTTCGAGTTCGCCGACAGTGCCGCCTTGCAGGCGGCCGACCTGGCGAACCGGCTCGACAACCTACGCTCGCTGGCCGGGGCGGGGCTGCTGACACAAGCGGAGGTCCGCCGGGCGGAGGGCCTGCTCCCCGAGACGGTGGCGGCGCGCGGCGACGGCCCGGCGGTGCTGTGCCACGGCGAACTGTTCCCTGACCATATCTTCGTCGCCGCGGGCGAGGACGAAGCGGTGACCGTGACCGGGCTGATCGACTTCGGGGATGCGTGCGGCGGCCGCCCGCTGGATGACCTGGCCCTGCTGTGCTGGGAATGGCCCGCGGTAGACCGCGCGGCCCTGGCGGCCGGCTACGGGCCCGCGCCGTTCTGGACCGACCAGGGACGGCGGCTTGCCCGGAGCCAGCTCCGAATCCTCATCGGCTACGCGGCCCATGACCTCCGGGCCGGCCAGCCGGCCGATGCCCAGGGTTACCTGGCCGGGCTCAAAGCCGTGCTCGCCTCCCCGGCCTTGTGAAATTGTGCACAATGCGCTTCCGCGGAAACGCGTTGGTCTTGGCGCCGGCAGGCGACGAACGTGCTCACGCCCACGGTGTCGAGTCACCGGGGAACCAGTAGCGAGGCCCCGCTCTGGTCGTCACGGATTTCCCAGCCGGCGGCCTCGATGTCGGCGCGGATCTTGTCGGCTAGGGCAAAGTCGCGCTTGCGCCGCGCGGCGTCGCGCTGCTCGCTCATCGCGCGCACGTGGGAGGGCGCTTCGGCATGATGAGCGAGCGACGCCAGCCCGAAGATCTCCAAGCCCCGGCTCAGCAGCCGCAGCTGCCGCTCGGATGCCCATCGGTGCATGACCGCCAGCGCCCGGGGCGTGTCGAAGTCGTCTTCGAGCGCGGCCGCGAACTCAGCCCACTGGCTCTCATCGGGGCGAGCCTCCGTCAGCGTGAACGCGTTGCGGAAGGTCTGCGCTCTGGCCACGGCCTGCGCCATCGTGTCGGCTGAGAACTCGATAGGCCGTCGCCAGTGTCCCGTCATCAGGAAAAGCAGGAATGCTTCGGCGCCCCATTCGTCGAGGACCTCTCGGATGGTGGTGACGTTTCCTTCCGATTTAGACATCTTCTCGCCGGTGAACTGAAGCATTCCGTTGTGAGCCCAGATCCGGGCGAAGGATCCGCCCAGTGCCCGTGCCTGGGCGAGCTCGTTCTCGTGATGGGGAAACACCAAGTCGAGGCCGCCGCCGTGGATCTCGAAGGCCTTGCCCAGCAGCGCCTCTGCCAGCACCGTGCACTCGATGTGCCAGCCGGGCCGGCCCTTGCCCCACGGCGAGTCCCAGAACGTGTCCTCCCCGTCCTTGCGGGCCTTCCATAGCGCGAAGTCCCGGGGGTCCTCCTTGGCCGGGTTCGGCAGGCGGTCCTCCGGTTCGAACGTGCGCTGCCGGGACAGGCTCCCGTATCTGTTGTCACCGGAGACCCGGAAGTAGACGTCGCGGTCCGCGGCGTAGGCGGAGCCGTTGGCGATGAGGTTTGCGATGAACTCGATGATCTGGGGGACATGCTCTGTCACGCGGGGCATATGGTCCGGCAGGCCGAGTCCCAGCGCGGAGACGTCCTGCAGGTACCATTCCGCCGCGGCGTTGGCGAGGTCCGCGCTCGCGTTCGGGGCCGCGGCGTAGATCTTGTCATTGATATCGGTGATGTTGTGCACGAAGGTCACGGTCCGGCCGGACGCGCGGAGCCACCGGGTTAGCCACATGCCGAGCACGAACGGGCGCGCGTTGCCCGCGTGCGCCCGCGCGTAGACGGTCGGCCCGCAGAAGTACATGCCGATGCGTCCATCGGGCGGATCGACAGGCATGCGCGTCTTAGTTGCCGTGTCAAACAGGCGCACGTGACCTCCAGACGACGGCTCATTGTAGTGAGAACCGTCCGTGCGCAGCCGACGGTGCCGCTCGGTCAGCGGCCGACGCCCAGGGTTACCTGGCCGGGCTCAAGGCCGTGCTCGCCTCCCCGGCCTTGTGAAATTGTGCACAATGCGCTTCCGCGGAAACGCGGGCGCCAACGCGGCTGACGAGAAGCGGCTAGGCGAGGGAGAACGTTGCCAGCGTCGTCCAACGGGCAGCGGGGACGGTGACGAGCAGGGCGCTTTCCTCGGTCACGGCTCCGAACGTACGGGTTCCTCCGCCGCGGCCGCCACTGGGTTTTCCGCGACCGTGACCGCCGCGCTGGCGCGGGCTCCCCTGGTGCTGCGGACCAGCAGCAGCGACGCCAGGCCGGCGGTGATCGCGATGGCGGCGATCACTACCGTCGCATGCTGGAAGGCCGCCAGCGCGGCGGCGCCGCCTGACGGGTGACCGAGGACCGTAACCAGGATGGCGACGCCGATCACGATGCCGACCTGACGCGCCATCGTGACCACGCCGGATCCCGTCGCGAAGCGGTGCGGCGGGACCGCGGAGACCCCTGCGCTCACGAGAGTGGGCAACGCGAGGCCGACGCCGGTCCCCGTCATCAGCATGCCGGGCAGCATGTGCGCGGGGTAGTCGGGTACCAGCGACAGGTTGAACCGCCAGAACACGCAGCCCGCCGCGTAGATCGCGCAGCCCAGGGCGGCGACCGGGCCGGGGCCGATGCGGCGGGCGAGCGGGCCCGCGCCTATGGCGAAGAAGGGCACGAGCAGCGGGCCAGGGGCGACGCCCAGGCCCGTGCGCAGCGCGGACCAGCCCCAGACATCCTGGCACCAGAGGGTCACCATCAGCAGCATTGCGCCGAACGCGGCGCCGAACACGACGTTCGCGGCGGTCGCCGTCGAGAACGCCGGGAGCCTGAGCAGGTGCGGCTCGATGACCGGCGCGGGGTGCCGGGCGGACCGGCGGATGAACAGCGCGAGCAGGACCGCGGCCACCGCGATCGAGCCCAGTACCCGGGCCGACGTCCAGCCCCACTCGTCGGACTTGACCAGGGCAAGGGCGAGCGCGCCGATAGCGATCGTGAACAGCGCGGCGCCCACGGTGTCCGGACGGACAGTGTCGGCTGTGTCGGCGCTAGCGCGCTTCTTGCTGTTATCAGCGCGCGGCAGCACGCGCAGGCTGGCCAGCAGCGCGACGGCCGCGATCGGGACGTTCACCAGGAAGACCCAGCGCCAGTTCGCGGCGACCAGTGCGCCGCCGAGCACCGGACCCAGCGCGGCCGCCGCTCCCCCGACCGAGGTCCAGCCGCGGATCGCGCCGGTGCGCTTGTCTGGCGGCGCCGCCGCCAGCAGCAGGCCAAGGGAGGCCGGCATCAGCAGCGCGCCGCCGGCCGCCTGGACGATCCGCGCGACGACGAGCAGCCAGACGTCCGGCGCCAGCGCACACGCGGCGGAGGCGAGCGCGAAAACGATGACGCCGGCCAGGAACGCGGTGCGCCGGCCGATCAGGTCGGCCGCCCGCCCCGCCGGGACGAGCAGCGCCGCGAACACGATCGCGTAGGCGTTCAGCACCCAGGACAGCGATGCGAGGTCCGCGCCGCCGAATGTCCTGCCGATCGACGGCAACGCCACGTTGACGATGAACAGATCCAGGTTCACCATCGCGATGCCGGCCGTGACGACGGCGAACACCGCCGCGAAGCGCGCTGTCCCCTGAGCGCCAACGGTGTTGCTGTTGGCCGCGCTGGTGTCGATCACGCCGTCGGTCACGCGTTCCTCCCGTAGCCACGGCGCGCACCACGTGTCAGCATCAGCGCGCCAGCATTACCGAGTTTGAAAACCCAACCGAAGCCTAACCTGAGTGAGTTTGATTCCGCAACCGAGTATGCTTGTCGGTATGCGCGAGGATCTGCCCGGCCGTCCCTGCTCGGTAGCGGCCGCCCTGAACGTGGTCGGCGAGAAGTGGGCGCTGCTCGCGATCCGCGAGATCGCCTTCGGCAACAAGCGGTTCGACGCGATCGCCCGCAACACCGGCGCGCCCCGCGACCGGCTGGCCGTCCGGCTGCGCGCGCTCGAGGCCGCCGGCGTGATCGCCCGCATCCAGTACAGCGACCACCCGCCGCGCCACGAATACGAGCTCACCCAGGCGGGCCGGGAACTCCGCACCGTCCTCCAGGCGCTGCGCGCCTGGGGAGACAAGTGGGCGGTCGACAGCCCGCCTTCGGTGTTCGGCCACTCGTGCGGGCACGACCTGGACCCGGCGTTCGTCTGCCGCCACTGCGGGCAGGAGGTCAACCCCGATGACCTCTCCCTAACCGTGGTCGCTCCAGGCTGGACCCGCGAGGGCCCTTCCTGACCGCAGCGAGCCTAGACCGGCAGGCGGCCGTGGATGGTCGTGCCCGTGCCTGGCGCCGAGCGGACCCGGAGGCTGCCGCCGACCGCGGCGACACGGTCGGCCATGCCCTGCAGGCCCGTGCCGACCGTGGCCGTCACGGCGTCGAAGCCGACTCCGTCGTCCGCGACCGTGAACTCGAGATGACCGTCCGGGCAGGCCAGTTCGATGGAGGCCCGAGAGGCCCGCGCGTACTTGGCGACGTTCTGCAAGGCCTCGAGGATGCAGAAGTAGGCAGTGGCCTCCGTGTCCCGGCGATAGCGCCCGATGCCGTCTGCCTCGACTAGCACCGGGACCGGAACCCGGTCGGCATGCGCCCGCAGCGCGGCGCGCAGTCCCTGCTCGGCCAGGAGCGGCGGGTAGATGCCGCGGGCGAGCGCACGCAGGTCCTCAAGCGCGGCGCGCAGGCCGTCCTTGAGCTGGACCGCCAGGTGCTTAACCTCACCGGGGTCCTCAGCGGAGTCCTCCAGCAGCCTGAGCAGGATGCTGAGCGCGACAAGCTGCTGCTGGGCGCCGTCGTGCAGGTTCCGCTCGATCCGGTGGCGTTCCTCGTCCTGAGCCCGCACCAGCCGCTGACGCGATGCCGTCAGGTCGTCGATGGTGGCCCGCAGTTCGGCGGTGAGCCGCAAGTTGCGTAGCACCAGGCCCGTCTGTGACGCCAGGTGCGCCAGCAGGCTCTCCTCGGCAGCCGACACCGGCTCGTCCGGCGGCTTGACCACCGTGAGCGCGCCGAGCAGCTCGTTCCCGTGCCGGACGGCGACGGCCCGGGTCGCTTCGAAGTCCGGCAGCGCTCCGTCAGCCAGCGGCACGGGTTCGGTCGCGGCGGATCCGGCTGGCCAGGTCGCCTGGGGGCGCAACTGGTCACCGACGCGGATCCAGACCGTGAGCCCGGTGGCGCCCGTCGCCCCCGCGAGCAGCGCGGCCATCCGGTCCAGCGTCGCCGTGGCGTCCGGCTGGCCGGCCATGTCCTGGGCGAAGTCAGCGAGCACCTGGTAGGGCGTCGCCCGCCGCCCGTAGACGAAGCGGTTGGCCAGCCGCTGGGCCCGGTCGCGGGCCGGCTGGAACAGCACGGCGATCGCGACAGCCGCCGCGACGGTGAGCAGCGGGCCGCCGACGTAGCCGGCCAGCGTCCCGATGCCGACGACGATGACAGCGTAGACGGCGGTGAGGGCCGCCAGGAGCAGGCCGTACTTCACCGCCTTGTTGATGATGACGTCGATCTGGTACAGCCGGTACTTCAGGATCGCCAGCGTGACGACGGCAGGCACCACGGCAAGCGGGACGGCCGCCGATACCGCGTCAGAGGCGATGACAAGCGGGCCGTTGTCCGGGCCGCCAGTGGCCGTGTCCCTGAGCGGGCCGAGTAGCTGGGCGACGAGCATTACCGCCAGCGCGAATGCCAGCCACTTCACCTGCTGCCGCACATCGGGACCGCCCCTGCGGAAGCGCGTCACCAGCGCGACGACCACGATGGCAAGCAGCGGCAGGGACGCCAGGGCAAGCGCGGTGAGCGTGCCGAGGAGCACGCCGGACCACACCGGGCCGAGCGAGGCTACGCCGAGCGGGTTGGGAAATAGGACCGACCCACCGGGGGCCGGGATGCGCACCAGCCGGGGTACGATCGCGAACCCCGTCATCTCGAGCACGGCAACCACGGCGACGACCCAGGCCGCCGGCCGCCACCGCGAAGACGGGAGCTGTCCGTCGGGGAAGAGCAGGAACGTGCCGATGAGGGTGATGAAGAGCGGCACGAAGACCCACTCGGCGAACAACCCGACCAGCGTGGCCGCGGGCAGCGTGCCGGGACGCCGGATGCCCGCCACCCCGTACCCGTTGGCGAGACTCTCAAGGGCGATCAGTGCCCCGAGGCCGAGCATCAGCCACCCGATCCGGTTCGCGGCCCGCCGGACGATGAGCACCCCTAGGGTGGCGTAATACACGCCGGCCAGCGACTCCGCCAGGTTGCCAATGAGGTCGCCCCTGGCTATGTTCCCCCGCACGAGCACGGTCAGCACGCACCCGGCCGTCGCCGCAAGGGCGGTGACCAGCCACGTTGTCGTGAGAGTCCGGGAAGCGACCGCGGAGAGCCGCGGCCGGCCACCCGGCGGCTCGCTCACCGAAGGTCCTGCACCGCGGCTCGGCGCCGGACTAGCGCGACGCCGTACAGGTAGCCGGCGACCACCAGCGCGAGCAGCCCGTCGAGGGCGTGCAGCCCGCCCCACACCGGGCTGTCGTCGCCGAGCCCGGCCAGCAGGCTCTGCAGGACCGCGGTCTGCAGCACCAGCACCGCCACCAGGACGACCTGGCGGCCGCCCGGCCAGGCGACAAGTGCGAGCACCAGGATGAGGATCGCGATGCCCGCCATCGCGAACCCCAGCGCGCGGTGGGGATCCAGGGCCGCGTCGCCGGCCGGGTCATCGAGGCCGTACGCGTGCAGGTGGAAGACCCCGAGCCCGGCGAGGAAGATCTGCACCACCCCGGCCACTAGGAAGAGCAGCAAGAGCCACCGGTACCCGGCGCCGGCGCCGCGGCGCAGCGCGCTGCCTGACGTGCTCGCAGCGTGGCCGACGATGATCTGGTTCTCTGTCATGTCCCTCGACGCCTTTCCCCCGGGCGGTATCGGTCTGCTGCGAGACGCTATGGCGCGGCATGTCCGACCGGTATCCGGCTGCCGGCCGGACCGGGGTGAGGCTGGCCGCAAGTCGCGGGTGCGGCCAGCTTCCTTCCCAGCAGGTCAGCGCGGGGGTCACACTGTGCGTATGCGGGCTGTCTGCGTGTTTCTCGCGATCGTCGGCGGTTGCGCCCTGGTCGCGGAGGCATGGATGGGGCTGGCCACCGGGCACCTCGACGAGGCTGGCTTCGTGCTGGCCGGCCCGGCGCCGCTCTATGCCGCCGGGCTCATCGGCGTTGTCCGGGGGCCGGGTCGCCGCGTCGCATTCTGGCTGCTCGCGGGCGGAGCGCTGTTCGCGGTGGGCGACTGCCTCGCCGGCGCCGTCACCGACCTGCCGGCGGTGGCCGACTCCTCGGTCGCGTGGCTCGTGCTGCTGATCGCAGAGTGCACGTCGAACCTGTCGGTGGTCACCGGGATCGGGCTGATCGGGCTGTTCCCGACCGGCGTCCCGCAGAGCCGCGGGGAACGCGCGGTGCTGCGTACCACCGCCGTGGCAGCCGTGCTGATACCGGTCGCGCTGATGGCCTCGAGCCAGACACCCCCGGCGAGCCTTTACCAGGCGGCGGAGCCCGGCACTGTCAGCCCGCTGTTCACTTCGGCGTTGAGCCCGGCGAAACCGGCCCTGGCCGCGCTGCAGTTCACTTTTTCCGCGTGGGTCTTCCTCGGGCTGGTCCTGCTGTACCTGCGGTACCGGCGGTCGGCGGCGGCGGACCGCCGCCGCATCCGCTGGATGCTGGTCGGCACGGGGAGCGCGCTGCTCGTCTTCGTCGCGAACGCCGTCGTGGCGACCTTCGGCTCGGGAGCTGCCGCGACGGTAGCCGTCTGGGTGCTCTGGGTGCTTGGACTGCTGCTGGTGTTCGCATCGCTGGCAGTGGCGCTGTCCGACGACGGAATCGTCGGCATCGACCGCGCCGCCCGCCGGTCGGCCATCTACCGCATGCTGTGGCTGATGATCGCCGTGGTCTACGTCGCGGCGGCCGCCGCGCTCGGCACCCTCGCCAGCCGCTACCTGGCGGTCGGCGTCGCGATGCTGCTGGCCGCCGGCGCCGCCCTGGCGTTCCAGCCGGTGCAGCGCAGGCTGGAACGGCTGGCCGACCGGTGGGTGTTCGGGAAGCGGCTCGACGGCTACGCGGTGATCACCCGGTTCGGCGCGCTGCTCGAGACGTCGCCAGGCGCGGCGGACCTGCTGCCCCAGCTCGCTGACGCGATACGCCAGGGACTCGCCCTGGAGTGGGTGCGCGTGCGCCTCGGCGCCGAGACCGCGACCGCCGGGCTCGTTCCCGGCACGACCGCTGTCCCGGCCTATGTGGCGCCGCTGGTTCACGCGGGCAGCACGCTCGGCCGGATCGAGTGCGGCCCGCGGCGCGACGGCCCGTTGCTCGACGAGGACCACCGCCTGCTGGCGCAACTGGCCGGCCAGGCCGCGACGGCCGTGAGCAACCTGCGACTGACAGCGGAACTGACCGCCTCCAGGGCCAGGATCGCGCACGCCCAGGACGCCGAGCGGCAGCGCATCCAGCGGGACCTGCACGACGGCGCCCAGCAGGACGTCGTGGCGCTGACGGCCAAGCTGGCGCTGGCGCGGGAACGGCTGCGCCGCGGCGACCCCCGTACCGACGAGCCGCTGGCCGAGCTCCAGCGGGACCTCGGCGACCTGCTCGCCACCTTGCGCGAGTTCGCGCACGCCATCCATCCGCCGGTCCTCTCCGACCAGGGGCTGCTCGAGGCGATCGAGGCACAGGCTGCCAGACTGCCGCTCGAGGTGGTGATCGAGGCCGACCCGGCGCTGCGCGGCGTCCGCTACCCCGCGCACATCGAGACGACCACCTGGTACGTGGTGGCGGAGGCGCTGACCAACGCGGTCAAGCACGCGCGGGCGGAACGGGTGCTCGTCGCGCTCACGCAGCCAGACGGGCACCTGGCCGTCGAGGTGCGCGACGACGGCTGCGGTTTCGATCCCGGGTCGGTGCGCGGACTCGGGCTGGCCGGCCTCACCGACCGGATCTCGATCGTGCGCGGGGCGCTGCGCATCGACAGCGAGCCCGGCAGGGGAACCACGCTGCACGCCGAGATCCCGCTTTCCGGGCCGGGCGCCGACCATGGCTGAGCCGCGCCCCATGAAGGAGCCGCTGCGCATCGTCATCGCCGACGACAACTACCTGGTCAGGGAGGGCACCCGGCGGCTGCTCGAGGACTCGGGGCAAGTGACCGTGCTCGCCGCCGTCGGCTCAGCGGCCGAACTGCTCGACGCGGTGCGCCGGGCCCGGCCCGGCGCGGTCCTGACGGACATCCGGATGCCGCCCGCGGGAGCCGCGGTCGGCGGGGCCGACGACGCGGTCAGGCCAGCGATGGAAGGCATCGACGCGGCGCACGCGATCAGGGCGACCGATCCAGACATCGGAGTGGTGGTCCTGTCGCAGTACGC
>NZ_JBARCR010000527.1:0-3087 GCF_049794275.1 Trebonia sp. | reverse complement strand
AGACCAGCGGCGTCAGCCGCAGCAGCTCCGCCGCCGAATCAGGCAGGCAGCCGGCGAGCGCGCCGGACCGCGTGCCGCCCAGCAGCTGCTCGAGGCACTCGGCGAACGGCTGGTAGGGGACGCCAGGCTCGGGCGAGCAGGTCCCGAGCAGCACGACAGCGCCCTGGCCGTAGACCGCCGAGGCGATCTCGGCCGCAAGCCGCGACTTGCCCGCTCCGGGCTCGCCGCCGATGAAGATGACCTGCCGCCCCCCGGCACGGACCGATGCCCATGCGTCCTCCGCCGCCGACGTCTCGGCGGCGCGCCCGACGAACGCGGGAATCGTCGCCCCGGCCGCCCGGATCGGATACGGCGGCGCATCCCAAGCCGCCATGCGCTCAATGTAACCCCGCAGGCCACAGCGGTCGATAGCCAGAATTGGCTACGCCAGGGAAAGCACGCGGTACCAGGACTGGTCATGACGCGAGCCCGCCGCCGCTCTTAGCGTGAGCCCAGGAAACGCAAACCACAGCAAACGGGGAGCCACATGTCCACCACCGCACTGCAAAAGCTCGTCACCGGATCCGTCATCGGGCCGGAGGACGCCGAGTACGAGGACGCCAGGCATGTGTACAACTTCATGATCGACGCCAGGCCGAGCGCCATCGTCGGCTGCACCAGCGCCGAGGACGTGCAGGCCGCCGTGTCGCACGCCGTCGCCACCGGCCGTGCCGTCGCAGTCCGCGGCGGCGGGCACAGCGTGCCAGGGTTCGGCACGGCCGACGACGCGATCGTGGTCGACCTGTCCGGCCTGACCCGCATCGAGGTCGACCCCGCGAACCGGACCGCGAGGGCCGGCGGCGGCGCCACCTGGGCCATGATGAACGACGCCACCATGGCCCACGGGCTGGCCACTACCGGAGGCATCGTATCCAGCACCGGCGTCGGCGGCCTCACCCTCGGCGGCGGCATCGGTTACCTGAACAGGGCGCACGGCCTGTCCTGCGACAACCTGATTTCCGCTCAGGTCGTGCTGGCCGACGGCAGCATCGTCACGGCCAGCGAGCGCGAGCACCCCGACCTGTTCTGGGCACTGCGCGGCGGCGGCGGGAACTTCGGGGTGGTCACCGAGTTCACCTTCCGGCTGCACCCGGTGCCCGAGAACATCTACGGCGGGCTGATCCTCTTCGAGCGGGAGGCGGCGGGCGACCTGTTCCGCTACTTCGACCGGTTCATCGACGACGCGCCCCGCGCGTACGGCGGCTTCCCGGCCTGGCACCTGGCGCCGCCGCTGCCGTTTATCCCCGCGGACCGGGTCGGCGAGCCGTTCCCCGTCCTTGTCTCCTGCTGGACCGGGGAGCACGAGGAGGGCGCGAAGGTGCTGCAGGGCTTCCGCGACGTCGGCCCGGTCATGGCCGAGCATGTCGGCGCGATCCCCTACACCGCGCTGAACTCGCTGTTCGATCCGCTGCTGCCGCGCGGCCTGCAGCACTACTGGAAGGCGGTCTTCACCGGCGACCTCACCGACGACGTGATCGCCGTGCACGCCGAGCACGCGCAGCGGATGCCCGCCGTCAACAGCGCGGTACACCTGTACCCGGTCAACGGCGCCGTCCACGACGTGGCGACCGGCGCGACCGCGTGGGGGCACCGGGACGCGAAGTACGCCACTGTGCTCGCCGGGATGTGGCCGGATCCGGCGGACAACGCGGCGAACATCGCCTGGGTGAAGGACTACTACGCGGCGCTCGCGCCGCACTCGCTGGCCGGCGGCTACGTCAACTTCGCCTCCGGCGACGACCAGGGGAAGGTGCGCGACAACTTTGGCCCGGGCTACGACCGACTCGCGCGGGTCAAGCGGCAGTACGACCCAGGCAACGTGTTCCACCTCAACCAGAACATCATCCCGGCCTGACCTGGGCCGCGGCCTGCTCCCCTGACGTCAGGGGAGAAGGCCGCGGCCGTACCAGTCGGCGGCGTCGCGGACCCCGGGCAGGGTGAAGAAGTAGCCGCCGCCGAACGGCTGCACATAGTCGATCAGCGGCTCGTTGATCAGCCGTTCCTGGACGGTCTCGAACTGCCGCTTGATGTCCTGCTGGTAGGCGATGAAGATGTGTCCGGCCTGCAGGCTGCCGTTCTCGTCCACGCCGAGGTCGTAGTTGTACGAGCGGCGGATGAGCCGCTGGTTCGCGGTCGCCTTCGTGCGCGGGTTGGCGAGCCTGATGTGCGCGTCAAGCGGGATCACGTTCCCCTGCGGGTCTGCCGCGTAATTCGGCGTGTCGAACTCGGCGTTCCCGTCCAGCGGCGCCCCGCTGTCCCTGCGGCGGCCGAACATGCCTTCCTGCTCGTTGATCGACACCCGGTCCCAGAACTCGACGAGCATCCTGATCAGCCGCACTACCTGATACGAGCCGCCCTGCGCCCACGCGGGCTCGGCCGCGTCGTCGACCCAGACCAGGCTGGTCGCGGTGCCGCCGGTCGGGTTCGCGGTGCCGTCCTTGAACCCGAGCAGGTTCCGCGAGGTGCCCGACGGGCGGGGCGGGGAGTTGTAGCCTTCCATCTTCCAGCGCAGCGCCAGGGCCCCGCGGGTGTGCCTGGTGATGTCCCTGATCGTGTGGTGAATCGTGTCCGGGTGGTTGGCGCACAGCTGGACCAGCAGGTCGCCGTGCAGCCAGGCGGGGTCGAGTGAGTCGTTAGGGAAGGTGCGCATCGGCGTCAGCTTCAGCGGCTTGCGGCTCGCGAGGCCGTACCTGTCGTCGAACAGGCTGGACCCCACGGACAGCGTCACGGTCAGCCCGTCGGCCGGCACGCTCGGCCCCAGCACATCGCTGTCCGACGGCGGCTGGCTCACGCCGAGGTCCGGCGGCGTGCCGCCGGACGTCAGGAACCGCGCCCGGCCGGTGAGCGTGCGCAGCAGGTCGGTCAGCCCTGCCCTGTCGCCTGCCGTGGAGTCGAACGCGGCGACGCAGGTGAACGGCTGCTTGGCGGCGGGGTCCGCGGTGAGGATCCCGGCCTGGCGCGCGCCGTGGAAGGGGTACGACGGCTCCGTCGCCTGCCCGTCCGCACCGCTCGCGGCGGTGGCGGCGTCGGCGTCGGCCTTCGCGCCGC
>NZ_JBARCR010000526.1:0-5728 GCF_049794275.1 Trebonia sp. | reverse complement strand
CCGCTGCTCGTCGCTCACGTACGGATCGGAGAAGGCGATCTCCTCACCGCACGACGTCATGGTCCGCACCGCGAATGGGTCCGCGTCCGTCTTCCCGCCCATATGTAAAAGCATTATCCGGAACGTGCGCGGCTGGCTCTCATTTCGACCATGACTCATCAGGCCGGCGCACGCGGGCACGGTCCGCCGCGAACATCGCCACGACAGCGGCGACCGCGCCGAGCTGGATGGCCAGGTCGGAAATGTTGAACGAGCCGCCGCGCCCGGCGACGTGAATCCAGTCGACGACCGCGCCGCGGCCCAGGCCCGGTGCGCGGAACAGCCGGTCCGACAGGTTTCCCAGCGCGCCGCCGAGCACCGCGGCCAGGCAGATCGCGACCGCGCGGCTCCTCGTGCGGACCGCCAGCGTTCCGGCCACGGCCACGATCGCGACGGCCGCCAGCGTGACGAGGACGGGGTACCCGGCCGCGATGCCGCCGCTCGCACCGGTGTTCCGCACCAGCCGGACCGACACCAGGCCCGATCCCGTGACCGGATGCAGCCGGAGCACCAGCGACTTGGTGATCTGGTCGGCGGCGAGCACCACCGCCGCGGTGCCCAGCATCGCCCACCGCACCGCGCGGCCGCGGGCCGCGCTACCTGCCGGAACTACCGCCATACACCGACGATACGCGGCCCGGTGCGATGATGGATCAGGTGAAGCCGGAGAAACATTCCGTAGCGGTCGTCGTGCGCACCGGCGACGGCACGTTCCTTGCCGTGCGGCGGCCCGACGACCCGGAAGACCCGCTGGCCGGCCTGTGGGGGCTGCCCGCCGTCACGCTGGCGGACGAAGAGGACGAGCTGTCCGGCGTGATCCGCGCCGGGCGCGCCAAGCTGGGGGTCGAGCTCGAGGTCGGGCGGAAGATCGGCGAGAAGACCGCCGACCGGGGCGACTACGTGCTCATCCTGGCGGACTACGAGGCGGTCATCGCCAGCGGGACGCCGTCCGTGCCGCAGCCGGACAACTCGATGACGCAGTACGCCGACTACGCGTTCGTCGACGACCCGCAGCTGCTCACCGAGGCAGCGGATGCGGGCTCGCTGTGCGCGCAGATCCTCCTCGAGCACACGGCCGCCGCGGAACAGGACCGGGTCGCGGAGTTCCGGCGGCGCAACGGCCTGTCACACCTGATCGACGTGCACACCCATTTCATGCCGGACCGGCTGCTCGCCGCGGTGTGGGCGTACTTCGACGCGGGCGGGCCGCTGCTCGGGCGGGCCTGGCCGATCCGCTACCGCGCGGAAGAGCAGCGGCGGCTGGAGGTGCTTCGCGGGTTCGGCGTCCGCGCGTTCACGTCGATGCTGTACCCGCACAAGCCGGGCATGGCCAGGTCGCTGAACGACTGGGCGGCCGGCTTCGCGGGGCGGAACCCGGACTGCCTGCACTCCGCGACGTTCTTCGCGGAATCGAGCGCGCCTGCCGACGTGCGGCACGCCCTGGACCAGGGCGCCCGGGTGTTCAAGTGCCACCTGCAAGTGGGCGGCTTCAACCCGAACGACCCGCTGCTCGACGACGCGTGGGGCCAGCTGGCCGAGGCGGGCATCCCGGTGGTGACGCACTGCGGCTCAGGCCCGGTAGCCGGCCGGCACACCGGCCCAGGGCCGATCGCCGAGCTGCTCGCCAGGCACCCGGCGCTGCGGCTGGTCGTCGCGCACCTGGGCATGCCGGAGTACACGGAGTTTCTCGACCTGGCCGAGCGCTACGCCGGGGTGCTGCTCGACACCACGATGGCGTTCACCTCCTTCGTGGAGGCGACCTCGCCGTTCCCGCGCGCCGAGCTGCCCCGCCTGAAGTCCCTCGGCGACCGCGTGCTGCTGGGCACCGACTTCCCGAACATCCCGTACTCCTACGCCGACGCCCTCGAGGCCATCGAACAGGCCGGCCTGGGCGCCGGCTGGCTTCGTGCCGTCTGCCACGACAACGCGGCCAAGCTCTTCGCCATCCAAGGGCAGGGCTTACTCGTCGAGCGCCGTATCGCGCCCGAGTTCCTCCCACTCGGTGAGTTCGTCCTGAAGGTGGCCGAGCCGCTGGCGGATCCTGTCGATGGCATCCCCGCCGAGGACAAGGCGGAGCGGCGGCTTGGCCGATGACATCGCGGTAAGGATCGCCCGGGCCGCCTTGACGGGGTCGCCGGGCTGAGAGCCTCCGCCTGTCTGGACGTAGGCGCGAGTCGGTCCTACCGTCTCGGCGTACTCCGGCATGGGAGAGGAGAGGTACGCGGCGTCCTTGCCGAACAATCCCGTCCGGAAGGCGCCCGGCTCAACGATCAGGAAGCGGACCTGCGGGACCTCCTCGCTCAGGGTCTGAGTGAGGCCTTCGAGGGCGAATTTGGTGGCGCAGTACGCGCCGAACCCCGGCGCGGTGAACTGGCCGCCGACGCTGGAGAACTGGACCACCCAGCCGCTTCCCTGCCGGCGCATGTGCGGCAGCGCCGCCTTGGTCAGCGCGGCAGGGCCGAAGTAGTGGAGGTCGAACAGGTACCGCATCTCGGCCTCGGTGGTCTCCTCCAGGGCGCCGACCTGAGTCCGTCCGGCACCGTTTACCAGGACATCGAGGCGGCCATGGCGCTCTACCGTCTCGTCGACAACCGCGGCGTCCCTGGCGGTGTCAGTGACGTCCAGCGCGACGGGAATGAGCTGATCGGGGTAGGCGTCTTTGAGATCGTCGAGACGACTGGTGGTGCGGCCGGCGCCCACGACGATGTCGCCCTGGCGCAGGATCTCTTCGGCAAGAGATCGTCCGAACCCCGACGTCGCGCCGGTGATGAGCCAGACTCGACGGTCGGTCGCAGGAGTTGTCATGATTCCCCATTTCAGCCGGTGCCGATGGCGGTCAGGAATACGAACAGGAAAGTCGTGGTGGCGAAGATGATGTGCGCGCCCGTGACGACGACAGAGGGGTGCCGGCTCTGCGACGGCAGGAAGAACACGAGCGTCATGCCCAGGCCGATTACCACGGTCAGGAGCGCGGTGGCGGTCCACGCCAGCCCGGTCAGCCCGGTCGCCAGGTAGGCGATCCAGATCAGCAGGCCCGCGCCGGCCAGCCCCAGGTGCGCGACGTTCAGGGCCGGCGGCCGCCGGAACCGGCTGCCAGGCGCGTCCCGCGCGCGGCTGCGCAGCACCCACCGGAGCATCATCGCCAGGCCGAGCGCGACCGTGACGAGCCAGGCGCACAGGGCGGCCAGGCCCAGCGCGGTCCTGCTGATCCAGCCGGCCGCAGGGGAAGACGCCTGCGGCTCGCTGCGCTGCGCGGGAACGGCGACGAACATGCGCTCAATGAAATGACTCGCCGCCGCGATCCGCTGACGCTTGAGCGCTTTATCGCGCACGCCGTCATCCGCCGAGCGCAGCGCGGTGCCGGCCGCGGAGTCGATCTGGGCGGGTGTCAGGCCCCGGCAGGCCGCCGGCAGCGTGGTGACCGTGACATGGTTCCTGATGGCAGCGATAGCGAACTGCGCGCACGATTCCACCGAAGGTTGCGAGGTGTCCGGCTGACTGGAGCACCCCGCCGCGCTGAACACGGCGAGGACTAGTCCCGCCATTGCCACTGCCACGGCCACCGGGTTGCCGTGCGCGGGGGGGTGCTGCCTCACGCGGCTAAGCTCATCACACTGTGGGTTAGATAACACAGCGGGCTCAATGCGCTTGCGCGCCAGCTCCTTGACACCGTCGGGCAGCGCGTCGGCGGTCAGCAGCCGGGGCAGCAGCCCGGGCTCCGTGGTGAGCGCCCGGAAGGTGACGGCGACGGTCACGTCGTGCCCGGGGCGTTCCTCGATCACGGCCGGGTCGCCGGCGCGGATCAGCCCCGGCTCGATGACCCGCAGGTACGTTCCCGGCCTGGCGGCCGCGGTGAACCGCTTGATCCAGCCCGCCCGCGCCAGCCAGCCCTGGAAGGTGCCGCACGGGATCCGCGGAATGCAGACCTCCAGGACGACGTCGGGGCCGATGCGCCAGCGCTCGCCGATCACGGCGCCGGTGACGTCGACGCCCTCGGTGGTGAGGTTCTCGCCGAACACGCCGTTCCGCAGCGGCGTGCCGAGCTCGGCTGCCCAGCCGTCGAGATCCTCCCTGGCGTAGGCGTAGACGGCCTGGTCGGTTCCGCCGTGATTCTTCACGTCGTAGACCCGGTCGCCGGCCAGGCCGACGTCGCCGGTGCCCCTGGGGCCCGGCGCCGTCACCATGACGGGATGGCTGACCGGATGCTTGTCGATGCCGGTCAGCGCGACCGGCTTCCACGGATTCGGTCGCGGTTTCCCGATATTGACTGAAAGCAGCCGCATAAGCTCAACGCTACTTGGGCGGCAGGCTGGTGGCGAAGGCCAGCGCCCGGTTGACCCAAACGGTCAGGGCCGCGTCGGTCGCGATGCCGCCAGGGGCGATGACCACCCACCCGGCGCTGGGGCCGCGGCCCATGTCGAACGGGCGGGTCGCGGGCTCGGCGAGTGCGCCCGAGGCGGCGTTCGGTCCCACCCGGGCGAGCAGGTCGGCGCCCATCACCCCGCAGCACATGTTGCCGCCGATCAGGAACGACAGGCCGCCGAACATCTTCTTCTCTGTCGGTGTCATGCCCGCCGACGCGAGCACGCCGCGGACGCGCTCGGCCAGCTGCTCGTCGAATGCCATGACGTCATCGTAGGCCCGGGCCCGAGCGGGTCACCGCCCGATGGCGTCCAGCAGGGACAGGTCCTCGGGGGTCAGGCGGAGCGCGGCCGCGGCGACGTTCTCCGCGAGGTGGGCGGGGTCGCCCGTGCCGGGGATGGCCAGCACGTTCGGCGCGTGGTGCAGCGTCCACGCCAGCCGGACCTGGGCGGGGGTGACCCCGAGGCGGCGCGCCACTTCGGCCAGCTGCGGCGGGTCCGTGCGGACAGCGCCGGCACCGATCAGCGAGAAGTACGGCGCGAACGCGATGGACCGCTCGACGCAGGCAAGCAGCACCGGCTCATGCTCCCGCTGGTCGAGGGCGTACCGGTTCTGCACGCACACGACGGGCGCGATGGCCAGCGCTTCCTCCAGGTGCGTGACTGTCACGTTGGACACGCCCAGGTGCCGTATCAGGCCGGCGTCGCGCAGGTCGGCGAGGGCGCCGAAGTGCTCCGCGATCGACTCCTGACGCATCCGCCGCAGGTTCACCACGTCGAGGTAGTCGCGCCCGAGTTGGCGCAGGTTCTCCTCCACCTGGCCGCGCAGCTGGTCCGGCCTGGCCGAGTACCACTCGCCCCACGGGTCGCGCCCGGGTCCGACCTTGGTGACGATGACCAGGTCGCCGGGATACGGCGCGAGCGCCGCGGCGATCAGCTCGTTGGCCGAGCGCAGCGGGGAGAAGTAGAACGCCGCGGTGTCAATGTGGTTGACGCCGAGCTCGACCGCACGGCGGAGCACCTCGATGGACCGCGACCTGTCGGCGGGCACGCTCTCGCCGGACGGCAGCCTCCCGGGCAGCCGCATCGCGCCGAACCCCATCCTGTTGACGGTCAGGTCGCCGAGTTCCCACGTCCCCGCGGCCGCCGCGTTAATCACCGGTGAGTTCACCCGGCCAGGGTATGCCGGGTTGACATGACTCCCCGGCCTGACGAACATAAGTTCTGGCGTGGCCCACGCCCAACCTCCGCCGGCCGGCCCCAGCCCGGCTTGTTACCGGAGGCAAAGGGACTCCTGCTCTCGGGTCATCATCCAGGTCCGTCCGTCT
>NZ_JBARCR010000525.1:0-2402 GCF_049794275.1 Trebonia sp. | reverse complement strand
GGCTCGTGCAGCGCCCACTGGTGCTCGGGGCCGCCATGCCGCAGCCACAGCGGCGCCGAGTCGGTGTCCACCCAGGACCGCAGCTGGCAGGACAGTACGGCGCCGTGCACGCTCTCGTAGATCGCCGTCAGGTACGGGTTGGCAGCGGCGCGCACCACCGCCGCGTGGAACACAGTGTCCGCGGCGACCAGCTCGGAGACGGTTCCGCTGGTGTCCCGCAGCCGGCCGAGGGCGGCGACGATCGCGGCGTCCTGTTCCGCGCCGTCCGCCGCGGCGAGCCCCGTCCTGCGCTCGGCTGCCTCCCTGACGCCGGTGTCCTCCAGCCACAGCCGCAGGTCCATCAGGTGCCCGGCCGAGTCCCTGTCCAGGTCGAGCATGAGGTTCACCGACGCGGTGACCATCGCCTCTGGCCTGCGGACCACGTAGGCGCCCGACCCGTGCCTGATTTCCACCAGGCCCATCAGGGACAGCGACCGCAGCGCCTGGCTGACCGTCGGCCTGCTGGCGCCGAACCGCTCGGCCAGCTCGCGTTCCGCCGGCAGTCGCGCGCCCTCGGCGAGACGCTCCCTGATGATCAGGTTCCTGATCTGCGCGGCCACGTCGTCGGACCGGCGCGCGGTGGCGACCGGCGAAATACCGGGCAGCGGCACTGCCCTGGGCCGGCGCTGGCTATGGACTGACATCTATTGACCCGTTCCGCGCGGCACAGACAGAATGTGGCTATGCCAGTTTGCCACATTCGGCCGCGAAGCCGGGGCCGTCGGCCATGACGCGCGTCTCGGACCCGGGCACGCACTGGGAAGTCACTGACCCCGCGCGGCTCGCGACGATGATCCGGCTGCGCGCCCTGCGCATGGTCGCGCCCCACGGGTTCGGCTACCTCGGGCAGGCGCTGTCGTCCGCCGAGCAGTTGGCCGCGCTGTTCACGGTCATGCGCCCCGGCCGCGACCGGCTCGTCTGCTCGCCGAGCCACTACGTGATCGGGTTCTTCGCGGCCGCCGCCGAACTCGGCATCCTCAGCGAGGACGATGCGGAAACCTACGGCCAGGACGGCTCGCCCGTCGAGGCGATCGGCACCGAGCGCTCGCCGGTCATGGACTACACCTGCGGCTCCCTCGGGCAGGGCCTGTCGGCCGCGGCGGGCTTCGCGCTGTCGGACCGGCTCAAGGGCAAGGACCGGCGCACGTTCGCGTTCATCAGCGACGGGGAGCTGGAGGAGGGCCAGATCTGGGAGGCGGCGATGTTCGCCGGCCACCACCGGCTGAACCGGCTGACCGTGCTGCTCGACGCCAACAACTCCCAGGTCGACGGCCCGGTGGACACGATCACCACGATCGAGCCGATCGCGGCCAAGTGGCAGGCGTTCGGCTGGACGGCCCAGGACATCGACGGGCACGACGTCGACGCCGTGATCAAGGCGCTAGCCGAGGCCGCCGAGGGGGACAAACCCTACGTTCTGATCAATAGGACCTCGACCAGGCACGGACTTGACTGCCTTCCCGCCGACGCGGACGGGCACTTCATCAAGCTCCCCCCCGATCTCGCCGGGCGAGCCGAAGCGGAGCTCACCGGGAAGCTGGAGCGGCGCGATGCCTGAACTCCGCCAGCCGCCCTACCCGACCGTTCTCAAGCCCTACGGCCAGTCGCTCGTCGCGCTGGCGAAGGAACGCGACGACATCGTCTGCCTGACCGGCGACCTGTCCAAGCAGTGCGAGATCGACCTCTTCGCCGACGCGTACCCGGAGCGGTTCATCCACGCCGGGATGGCCGAGGCGAACATGATGGGCGTCGCGGGCGCGCTGGCCCGCGACGGGTTCGTCCCGTACGTGCACACCTTCGGCACGTTCGCGACCCGGCGGCCGCTGGACCAGGTCATCAACGCGATCGCCTTCCCGAACCTGAGGGTGCGGATCATGGGCTTCATGCCCGGCGTGTCGAGCCCCGGCGGCCCCAGCCACCAGGCGATCGACGACGTGGCGCTGATGCGCGCCGTGCCGAACATGACCGTGGTCGACGTCGCCGACGCGGTCGAGGTCCGTCAGGTGGCCAGCGCGATCGTGGACGTCGACGGCCCGGTGTACGTGCGGCTCAAGCGCGGCGAGATCCCGGTGATCTTCGGTGCCGACCACCGGCTGCGGCTCGACCGCGCGGACGTGCTGACCCGCGGCGAGGACGTCGCGCTCTTCGCCAGCGGGATGATGCTCGCCCCGGCGCTGGCCGCCGCGCGGCTGCTGGAGGCCCGCGGCGCGAGTGTCTCGGTGGCCAGCGTCCCGGTGATCAAGCCGCTGGACGCGGCCACGGTGGCCGACGTCGCCGGGAGCGCGAAGGTCGTCGTCACCGCGGAGAACCACACCGTCATCGGCGGCCTCGGCTCGGCGGTCGCCGAAGCGCTTGCCGAAGCC
>NZ_JBARCR010000524.1:0-5300 GCF_049794275.1 Trebonia sp. | reverse complement strand
TGGGTCTCACCTGGCATGTCAGGGACAACGGCGAGGGGCTGCTGACCGGGCCGACCAAGCGGCACGCGATCTGGGTCAGCAAGGTACCCGAGCCCAGGACCGTCAAGAACCGGGTGCACCTGGACGTCTACGCGCGGGACCTGGCGGACCTGCAAGCGCTGGGCGCGACCGTCCTCGAGCCGCAGACCGGCCAGCGCAAATGGACGGTGATGGCCGACCCGGAAGGCGGCGAGTTCTGCGCGTTCCTGCGCGCCGAGCCCCGGGACGAGCGGCTGCACGCCCTGGTGGTGGACTGCGCGGACCCGGAGGCGCAGGCGCGCTGGTGGGCGAGCGTCTACGGGGTGGACGCCGCCGCGATGAATAACGGCTGGTTCTCGCTCGAGGGCATCCCTGACATGCCGATCCGCTCGATGGACTTCGTCCCGGTGCCCGAACAGAAAACCGTCAAGAACCGCATCCACTGGGACGTCACGGTGCCCGCCGTGGCGCCGCTCGCCTCGGCCGGCGCCGTCGTCCTCCGCGAGCCGGACGACGACATCGGCTGGTACGTCCTGGCCGACCCAGAAGGCAACGAGTTCTGCGCGTTCACCGAGTAGCCGGACCCAGCGTTACCCCAGCCGGTCGAGGAACTCCCTGGAGTGCCGCAGCACCTGCGCCGCCGCGTCCGGGTCGTAGGACGGCAGCGAGCTGTCTTCGAACAAGTGCCGGTCGCCCGGGTAGAGGAACAACTGACCCAGCTCGGGGCCGACCGTCTCGACCAGCTCACGGGCGGCGTCGAGGTCGCCTTCCAGCGCGAAGAGCGGGTCCTTGTCCATGCCGTGGATCTGCACGGCGACGCCGTCGGGCCACGGGCCGAAGGCCCAGTCGCCGGTGAGCGGGATGCAGCCCTCGTACAGCAGCGCGCCGCGCGCGCCCGGCCGGGTCTGGGCGAGCCGCTGCGCCTGGGCGGAACCCATGGAGAAGCCCCCGTACACCAGGCCGCCGGGCAGGCCGGCTACGGCCCGGTCGACGCGCTCGCTCAGCGCCTTGAACCCGATGCCGTCGGCGAACGCGATGCCGTCGTCGATCGTGGCCGGCCGCTCGCCGTCGAACAGGTCCGGCGTGTGCACGGTGTGCCCGCCGGTGCCCAGCTCTTCGGCGAACGCGCGGATGCCGTCGGTGAGCCCCTGCACGTGGTGGAACAAGACGACCTCGGCCATGGCTACGCTCCTATGACTAGACGGCAGTAATCGAATGGTCCATAAACTTGGTATGTTCCATAACCCTAGTATGGTGCCTACATGACGGTCAATGAGCGGATCCCGGATTACGACCTCGAGGATATGGTCGTGGTCACCGCGCCAAGGCAGCTGCGCGCGCTGGCCGATCCGCTGCGCGGCATAATCCTGGAACTGCTCCTCGAGCGGGCCGCCACGGTCACCGAGATGGCGCGGGCGGTCGGCCGCCCCAAGAGCACCGTCGCCTATCACGTGAACCTGCTCGTCGACGAGGGCCTGCTCCGTGTCGTCCGTACCCGGCGGGTGCGCGCGATCGAGGAGCGCTACTACGGGCGGGTCGCCCGCACCCTCTACATCGGCGCGCTCACCCGCGCCGAGGATAAGCAGGTCGTGGCCGCCATCAACGGGATCGCGGAGGCCGCCGCCGAGTCCGCCGCGGCCCACGCAGCGGACGACGTGCGGTGCACGCTGGTGCACGCCCGCATCCCGATCGGCGAGGTGCGGAACTTCTGGGCCGAGGTCCAGGAGCTCGCCCGCCAGTTCGCCCAGATTCCGCGCTCCGGCGATCAGGTGTACGGCTTCGTGGCCGGCCTGTATCCCACCGACGCCCCCACCCTCCCCGACGCCGTCTTCGAGCCGGCCGGCTAACCGCGCTCCCAGGGGTCACAGCTCCATGGTGGCGCCCTGCGACGCGACGGTCACCGGGATTTCCGCGGTCTCGAACCGGCGGGCGATCTCGTCTAGCTCGGCGTCGGTGCGGGAGGGCTTGTGGTGGAACAGCGCCAGCCGCCGCGCGCCGGCCAGCACCGCGAGGCGCACGGCGTACTCCGCCGCCGCGTGGCCGAACGCCGCCTCGGCGGGCAGTTCCTCGGCGAGCAGCTGTGCGTCGTGCACGAGCAGGTCGGCGCCGTCGGCGAGGGCCATCGCGTCGGGGTGGTATTCGCCGAGCCCGTCAGGGCCGGGACCGTACGCGGTCGGGCAGTGGTCGGTGATGTAGGCCAGCACGCAGCGCCCGTCGCTCACCCGGTAACCGAACGTCCTGCCGCCCTTGTGCGGGATCTCCCGCGCCTCGACGGTGAACCCCTCGGCCTTGAACTGGCCGGGCGAGATCGACCCGAACCGCCAGTCGCCGCGCAGCCCGGCCGGCGGGATCGGGAAGAACGGGGGTGACATCACCTGCGCCAGCAGCTCCTCCGCGCCGGTGCCGTCCTCCTGGTCGGGCAGCAGCAGGGTGACCCGCGCGTCATCCCGGTCGCCGCCCAGGAAGAAGGGCAGCCCGAGGGAGTGGTCCCAGTGCAGGTGGGTGAGCAGCATCGTGCCGGTGAACGGCTCGCCGCCGAGCAGCCCGGTGACATTGGCCAGGCCGGTTCCCGCGTCGAGCAACAGCACCGGCGGCGAGCCGGCTGAGTGCGACACCGCCACGCAGGACGTGTCTCCGCCGTATCGGGCGAACCGCGCGCCGGTGGCCGGCGTGGATCCGCGGACTCCGCAAAAGGTGATAAGCACTCCGGTCAGGCCTGGCCGCTGGGCTGAGTGCCCGTCTCTTCCCGGCGGTGCCCGCCGGACAGTTCCTGCAGGGCGGCCTGCTCGAACTGCGCGCCGTCGACCGACGCGACCTTGCATCGCGTCACGGTGACCACGCTCGCCGTGCGGGTGCCCGCCTCCAGGCCGGCCCGCTCGCCGAGCATCGCGCCAGGCCCGTACTCCGCGAGCGGTTCGCCGTTGCGCTCGATCCTGACGATGCCGTCCAGGACCAGGTAGACGTCGGTCCCTGGCTGCCCCTGCTGAACCAGGGTCGCGCCGGCCGGGAAGTTCTCGATCCGCGGCTTGGCGGCGCCGTGCATCAGCTGCACGGAAAGCTGGCGTTCGAGTGCCGTCTCGACGGCCACGACCAGCGCGGGGGAGTCCTCGTCGCCCCACGGCGTGTGCTTGCCGAACGACTTGCGGTACCACTCGCTGAAGTCCGTCAGCCCGGACTTGCGGGCCAGCTTGCCCCCGTCGTCGTAAATCCAGTGCCGCGGGAACACGCTCGCGCCCTGGACGTCGAGCTCCGCGCGTCCGTCGGCGTGCAGGGTGAGGTTCAGCGTCGACCACACGGTCGGCGCCTGCCACTGCACGTACGGCGGGTGCGCGACCCGGCGCGGCGCCGGCACTCCGGTCTTGCCGCCGCACGTCTGGGTGAACGTGACCTGGCCGTCGCCGGACTCCGGCGCCTTGCGGATCTCGGGGAACGTGACGGCCTGGAACGTGCGGCGGACCGGGCCAACGCCCACCGTGGTGGCGCCGATGCGGACGCCGCTGTCGGGCGCGTAGCCGGCGTCGGTGATCCGGCCCGCCCCGTCGGTCTCGATCCACGCCTTGAGCACGTTCGCGAACCGGAACTTGTCGGCCTCCTGCAGTGCGGCGAGGCTCTGCTCGCCAGACGGGGTGAGCTCGTCGGGCGGCGGGTTGTCGTAATGCGCGAGCCCGCTCTCGAACGCGGCCTTCATGGAGCCGGTGACCGCCTCAGAGGGGATCCAGGAGAGCGAGGTGACACTGCTTTCATATCGCATACTCCGACGTTATGCCGTACCCGCTTCACCAGCGAGGGTGCTTCCGCGCGCTTTCTGGTGTACCTACCACTACCGTATTCCGTATGAACACGGTCAGAGTGGCGCTAGCCGAGGACAACGTGCTCCTGCGGGAGGGCATGTCGCGCCTTGTCGCCGCCAACAACGACTTCGAGCTTGTCGGGGTCGCCTCCGACCTGCCGCAACTGCTCGCGCTCGTCGCCGAGCAGGCCCCCGACGTGGTGGTCACGGACATCCGGATGCCGCCGACCGGCACCGACGAGGGCATCAAGGCCGCCAGCTGGGTCCGCGAGCACTACCCGCAGACCGGCGTGGTGGTGCTCAGCCAGTACGTCGCGCCGAAGTACGCGGTCGCGCTTCTCGAGCACGGCTCGGCCGGCCGGGCGTACCTGCTCAAGGAGCGGGTCGCCAGCGTCGACGAGCTGGCCAGGGCCATCCGCACGGTCGCTTCCGGCGGGTCGGTGATCGACCCCACGGTGGTCGACGAGCTGGTCAAGGCGCGCGCTGCCGAGCACTCATCCGGGCTGTCGCTGCTGACCGCCCGCGAGTCGCAGATCCTCGGGGAGATGGCGCAGGGCAAGAGCAACTCGGCGATCGCCGCCGCGCTGTACGTCACGGAACGAGCCGTGGAGAAGCACACCAACTCGATCTTCGCCAAGCTGGGGCTATCCGAGGAAAAGGACGTGAACCGGCGGGTGAAGGCGGTGCTCGTCTTCCTCAGCCACCAGGGGGCGAACGGACCGTGATGCTGGCCACACCCCCCGTCAGGTGGGCAACACCCTGGGCAACATTTGATCTTGATGCGAAGCTTAACTCGTGAGCGATCCCCGGTCCGTGCTCGTTGTAGACGACCAGGCGCCTTTTCGCCTGGCCGCCCGCGCTGTGCTGCGCAGGCTCGACGGATTCGAGTTCGCCGGGGAGGCGTCGAGCGGCCCCCAGGCGATCGAGCTGGCCGACACGCTGCACCCGTCGCTGATCCTGATGGACATCAACATGCCGGACATGAACGGCATCGAGGCCACCCGCCGCATCGTGGCCGGGCACCCGGACGTCGCGGTGATCCTCTGCTCGACGCACGACCCCAAGGACCTGCCGGCCGAGGCCGCCGCGAGCGGCGCGATCGCCTACGTGAGCAAGGAGCACCTGGCCGCCGACACGATCCGCGAACTGTGGGAAACGCGAACGTCAGGCCACTTCGTCTCCCGCTGACCCGGCCAGGCCCAGCCGTACTGCCCGCGCGCTGGCTTCGCCGCGGGTGCGGGCGCCTAGCTTGCGGAAGATCGCCGACACGTGGTTGTCGACGGTCCGGTCGGAGACGACCAGCCGTGCGGCGATGTCGGTGTTGCTGAGCCCGGCCGCTACCAGCTGCAGCACCTCAGCCTCGCGTCTGGTCAGGCCCGCCGGATTCGCCGCGGTGGCCGCCCGCGGGCAGCGCGGTGAATCGCTGGCGCCGCTGGAGGGCAGGACCGTGCTGATCGTCGGCGCCTCCGGCGGTGTCGGCTCGTTCCTGACC
>NZ_JBARCR010000523.1:0-7470 GCF_049794275.1 Trebonia sp. | reverse complement strand
TGACAGCGACCCGGCCACTGGGCACCTGACTGGCGAGGCGGGCGTCCAGTACGCGCTGCGCATCCGCAACGCGTGCCTCGTCGCCGCCGCGTTCGCGGATGCCGGGATCACGGCCATCGTCACCGACACGGTCATCAATGAAGGGTTCGAGTCGCTGACCGGGGTCCTGGCCGGCCGGCCGGTCAACTTCGTCGTGCTCCGCCCGCCGGTAGCGGTGCTACGGCAGCGCGGGATCGACCGGCTGCCCGAAGAAGCCGCGTACCTGGCGGACCGCTACGGCGACTCAGATCACCCCGAGGCCGCCGCGTTCGCCGGCCGTGTCCAGGCCGCGGCCGGCGGCCGGCCGGTCAACGAGTTTGAGGGCATCATCGAGCGGGGCCTCGATCGCCTGCCGCGCATTGGACTCTGGGTTGATCCCAGTGGCCTCAATCCGCAAAGCGTGGTGGATCTTCTGCTGGACCGCCAGGCTGAGGCCCTCTGGACGCCAGGGAGTTCCGACCTCGGGATACGAGCGCGCGACGCTTAGCCGACGGGCGTTTCCAGCTTGTCTAGCCAGCCCCAGATGCCCTGTACGTTCAGGGCCGGGCCGGTCATCCGCTCGAACCTGGCGGCGAGGGCCGGGTCAGCGTCAGGGCCAAGCACGGCGTACCGGGACAGCGTGCGGGAGCGCACCATGGCGACGGCGTGGTCCAGGTCCATGCCCGCGGCGCGGGCCTCGCGGGTGTGCGACACCCACACGTCGATCTCCTCCGCGGAGCGGGCGAGGGTCGCGTCCACGTCGGTCACCGGCCCGTAGTGGCTGAACAGCAGCCGGGAGGGCCGCAGCGCGGCGAAGCGGCGCAGCGAGGCCAGCGCCGTCTCCTGGTCGAAGTCGGGCGGCGGGGTGGCCGGCCGCAGGTCGCCGGTCTCCGGGATGTAGACCCCCGCCGCGTCGCCCACGTACAGGTCGCCGCTGGCCGAGTCGATCAGCCCGACGTGATGCTTGGCGTGCCCGGGGGAGTAGTGGCTGTCCAGCCGCCGCCCGTCCCCGAGGTCGATGCTGCCCACGTCGTCCAGCGCGACGATCCGGTCCGCGGGGACCGGCGCCAGCTCCCCGAAAAGCCTGTCGAGCGCGGATCCGTACACCGCGCGGGCGCCGGCCATCAGGCGGCTCGGGTCGGCGAGGTGCCGTGCGCCCTTGACGTGCACCACGACCTCCGCGCCCGGGTACATGGCCGCGATGTCGCCGGTGCCGCCCGCGTGGTCGAGGTGGATGTGCGTGACCACGACCGTGGCCAGGTCCGCCGCTCCGACCCCCAAGGCGGCGAGCGCGGCCCGCACTACCGGCGCGGACGCCGCGGTGCCTGTTTCCACGAGGCACGGCCGGCTGCCCCTGATCAGGTACCCGGCCGTTATGCCTGCGTACCCGGCCATCCGGGTGTCGATCTGGAAGACATCGCTGCCGAGGTCGGTAATGTCACTATCTGAATATTTTCCGTCGCTCCTAGCAATGTCGTCCCGCACCCGACTATTGTCCCAGACTAAGGAAAGGGAACAGCCCATGGACCTCATGCTCAATGAGTACTCCGCCGCTCCCGGCAGCACCGTCATCGCGGTGAGCGGAGAGATCGACGTTTATACCGCGCCCCGGCTCAGGGAGGCGATCGTCAGCCTGACAGATGCGGGGAACTACCGCCTGATCGTGGACATGGAGGGCGTCGAGTTCCTCGACTCCACCGGGCTCGGCGTCCTCGTCGGGGGCCTGAAACGGGTGCGCGCGCACGACGGCGCCATTGACCTTGTCTGCACCCAGGGCCGCATCCTCAGGATTTTCCGTATCACCGGGCTGAGCCGGGTCTTCAATATCTACGATTCAGTAGACGAAGCCCTGGCCAGCCACGACAAGCCGGACATCCACCTCGCCGTCGCCGACGAGATAGCCGATTCCACGGACTAGCCGGCCGTCCAGCGGCGCCCGCCGGGCGCCGCGCGTCCTCACGGCTCGAACGTCCTGAGCACCAGCCCCGTCCGCGGCTTGGGGCCGAACGACGTGGACTTGCGCGGCACTCGCTCGCCGTGCGCGGCCACGTCCTTGACCGCGGCTAGCGGCATGGGGTTGCAGATGACGGCGGTGCCGTCGGCGTCCAGCGCCATCCGGATCGCCTCGCCCGCGTCGTGCGAGATCAGCACGTCGCGTTCGTTGTCCTTGATCAGCCACAGCTGGGCCAGCAGCAGTTCCTGCATGACAGACGCGTCGAGTGCCCGCCAGCGCGGCGACGCCTCGGCTGGCATCGCCGCCGCCAGCTGGTCCTCATCCGGCTGGGTCAGCAGCCAGCAGCCAGGCCGTCCCACGAGCAGGAACGCGGTCCCGTCCCGTCCAGCGGCGGCCAGCCGGTCCACAGCGGCCGGAACGTCGCCTGGCGGCACGTCCGCCAGCTTCTCGACGGTGAACGCCGTCGCGGCCAGCCGCGCCGCCTCTTCAGGCGCCAGGTGCGGGATCACCCGGTGGATCGCGCCGAGCCTGGGCGGGTAGGCGTCCGCGTCGACAAGGAACGCCAGCCCGTAATCCCACGGTCCCGCGCCGTCCATCAGGCTGCGCAGCTCCCGGTAGGCGGCGTACCTGTGATGCCCGTCCGCGATCAGCGCGGTCCGTCCGGCCAGGTCGGCGGCGATGGTCGCGAGCTCGTCCGGGTCGGTCAGCCGCCACAGCCGGTGCGTGATCCCGTCGCTGGTGACCGCGGAGACCAGCGGCGGCCGCTCGTCCGCCGCGAGGTCGACAAGCCGGGATGCCGGGCCGGCGGGGCCCCCGTGCCCGCCGGTTCCCGCGGCACCTGGTCCGTCCAGCGCGTCGAGCGAATCGGCGCCGGACTCCCCGCCGTTGTAGACGAGCAAGATCGGCTCGAGGTTGGCTCGCGTCGCCATCATGAGCTCGCGCCGCCCGGTCACCAGGCTGGGCATGACCCCTTCGTGCGGCAGGATGCCGCCGGTGCCCACGCCGACGAGCCCGATGAGGCCGCGCTGCGTGAAGCCGGGACCGCGCTGCTCGTAGACGTACAGCGCGGGCTCGGGGTCGGGCGCCAGCACGCCCGAGGACAGCCACGACCCCAGCCGCTCGGCGGCCACCGCGCCCGCGGCGTGCGCGTCGAGCTCAATCGCGGGCAGAATGAGCCGGACGACGTTGTACGGCGAGGCCGCGAGCAACGCGTCGAGCGTGCCAGGGCCGATCACGTCGTACGGTGGTGAGGTGACGTCGGCGAGCCCGCTCACCCGGACCGGGTCGTAGCGGACGCCGCGGAACGGCGCCAGGACGACACCCGAACCAGGGCTGGACGGAGAGTGGGTCTGCACATCATGTCTGAAGGACCAAGCGGCGGCTGGGATTCCCCGTTTCAGGAAAACGACTCGGAAACGCACGACGTGCACGCCTGGTACACCACCGGGATGGAACTGCTCGGCAAGGGCAGCCCGGCCGCCGCGGCCCAGGTGCTGCAGCGCGCGGCGGCTGCCGAGCCGCAGTCGCGCAGCGTGCGCGAGGCCCTCGCCCGCGCTCAGTTCGACACCGGGCGGTACGCGGAGGCGGCGGACAACTTCCGCGTGATCGTGGAGGCGAGCCCGAGCGACGACTACGCGCACTTCGGGCTGGGGCTGGCGCTCGCCCGCACCGGCGACCCCGAGGGCGCCGCGGAGTACCTCGCCCTGGCCGCCGCGATGCGGCCGGACCGCAAGGAGTACACCGACGCGCTCCGCCAGGTGCGCGCGACCCTCGAGGCCCGCAAGCGGACGGCGGAGTCATGACCGAAGGTTCCCGCCCCCTCGGCGCCGCCTACGACGTCGCGCTGCTCGACCTGGACGGCGTGGTGTACATCGGCGGCATCCCCATACCTGGCGCCCCCGAGGCCCTGCAGCAGGCCAAGCGCAGCGGCATGCGCCTCGCCTACGTCACCAACAACGCGTCCCGCACCCCGGCGGCCATCGCGGGCCTGCTGGCGGGCATGAACGTCCCCGCCGATGAGGCGGACGTCGTCACCTCCGCTCAGGCCGCGGCCCGGCTGCTCGCCGACAGGCTGCCGCCGGGCGCCAAGGTCCTCGTCATCGGCGCCACCGCGCTCCGGCTCGCCGTCAGGGAACGCGGCCTCACCCCTGTGTCCACCGCCGTCGGCAACCCCGCGGCGGTCGTCCAGGGCTATGGCCCCGGTATCGCGTACGCGGCTCTCGCCGAGGGCGGTCTCGCCGTGCGGGCCGGTGCGCTGTTCGTCGGCACCAACGCGGACAGCACCCTGCCTGGCCCGCGCGGCATCCAGCCGGGCAACGGGTCGCTGCTCCAGGTCATCGCCTACGCGACCGGCACCGCGCCGGTCATCGCGGGCAAGCCGGAACCGCCGCTGCACCGCGAGTCGGTGATCCGCACGAACGCGAAGAACCCGCTCGTCGTCGGCGACCGGCTGGACACCGATATCGAGGCCGCGCACCGCGCCGGCGCCGACAGCCTGCTGGTGCTCACCGGCGTCTCCCGCCCCGCCGACGTCGTGCTCGCGTCGCCGACGCAGCGCCCTACCTACATCGCGGAAACGCTCGACGCCCTGCTCCAGCCGTATCCGGATGTCACTCTTACGGATGACGGCGCGGCGTGCGGCGGCTGGACGGCGCTGCGGGCCGAGGGCGGTCACGGCGCCGGGCTTGCCCTGAAGGGGTCGGGCAGCGCCATCGACGGCCTGCGCGCGCTCGCGGCCGCCGGGTGGCAGGCAGGCGAAGGCCGCACCACAGACGACATCAAAGCCGCCCTCGAGGAGCTCGCCGCCGCTGGCCTGCCAACTTGACAACACACCGTAATTACGGTCTCCTAGTCCGCATGCCAGCACGCATGACTAGCCGAGTCGCCATGCTGTGCTGCCGCGTTCCCGCGTGTTGTCGCTGACCCCGAATCCAGGAGTCAGTCCAGCCAACACGTGAAGGAACCCTTCGTTGAACGCCGACCTCTCGGTTGCCCCTGAGATCGCCCAGCTCGCCGCTCCGTTCGTGCTGCCGCCGCAGTCCCGGGAAAGCGCCGCGCCGCACACCGTCGGCAGGAAGGCGGGCCAGCTCAGCGAGCTCGCCGCCGCCCCGCAGCGCTGGTGGGACCTGGTCCGCTTCGATCCGGACGCACCGCTGCGCGTCCCGGTGCCGGGAACGGCAGGCGCCTGGCTGCTGGTGCTGCCTCCCGGCGCGGTCACCGACTGCGACTGCGGTTACGCCACGCTGCTCGCCGGGGAAGTGGCCGAGGCGGGCCGCCCGCTGCGCGCCGGCCGGGTCCGCGTACACGGCAGCGGCAGCGGCAGGCACCGGATGCTCGGCGCTGGTCACGGGTACTCGGTGAGCCTGCACTACGCCGCGCGGCCTGCCGGTGTCACCCCGGGGGAGTAGACCGGAATCATCACTAGGACCGACGCCGTACCTACCCCGCGCCGGCCAGACTGAGGTCGTCTCTAAAAGCAGAGAGGACAATCTTCCATGATCGAGGTACGGGGCCTCACGAAGCGATACGGCGATAAGGTCGCCGTCAGCGATCTTTCTTTCGGCATCGAGCCGGGCAGGGTGACCGGCTTCCTGGGCCCGAACGGCGCAGGCAAGACCACCACGATGCGGCTGATTCTCGGGCTGGACTACGCGGACGCGGGGACCGTCATCGTTGACGGCAGGCAATACCGCGACCTGGCGTATCCGATGCGCGAGGTCGGTGCGCTACTGGACGCCAAGGCGGTGCACGGGGGTCGCAGCGCCTACAACCACCTGCTGTGCCTGGCACAGACCAACAACCTGCCCACCTCGCGGGTCGGCGAGGTGCTTGACCTCGTCGGGCTGTCCGAGGTCGCGCGCAAGCGGTCCAAGGGCTTCTCGCTCGGCATGAGCCAGCGGCTCGGCATCGCGGCGACCATGCTCGGGGATCCGCACGTGCTCATGTTCGACGAGCCGGTGAACGGGCTGGACCCCGAGGGCATCTTGTGGATCAGGAACCTGATGAAGGCGCTGGCCGCCGAGGGCCGCACGGTCTTCGTGTCCAGCCACCTGATGTCGGAGATGGAGAACACCGCCGACCACCTGATCGTGATCGGCAGGGGCAAGCTCATCGCCGACTGCACGATGGCCGAGTTCATCGCCCGCTCGTCCGGTGCGGCGGTGCGGGTGCGGACACCCTCCTCTGACCAGATGCTGCTCGCCGTGGCCGCCAAGGGCGGCACCGCCACCGTGGACGGCGACGGCTCGCTGCTGGTCCGCGGGATGCCCGCCGACATGGTCGGCGACATCGCCTTCGAGCAGGGCATCCGGCTGCATGAGCTGAGCGTCATGCGCGCCTCGCTGGAAGAGGCGTACATGGAAGTGACCGCGGACGCCGTGGAGTACCACGCCGAGGCGCGCACCGGCGCCGCGCCAATCGGAAGCGGGGTCTGACCAATGGCTACCACTACTGCACCAGGCTCTGCCCCGGCACTGCGGCTGTCGGCGCTGCCGCCGGCGACCGGCCGCGCCGGGCTGCCCGGCGCGATCCGCTCGGAGTTCACCAAGCTCCGTTCGGTCCGCTCCACCTACTGGACGATCGCGGCGCTGTTCATCGTCAGCGTCGGCATCGCCGCCATCGCCGGCTTCGGCATCGCGTCCCAACTCCACAACAACCCGTGGAACAAGGCCAGTACGGACGCGGCGCAGGCGTCGCTGATCGCCTTCTTCGAGCTCGGTCAGCTGATCATCGCGGTGCTCGGCGCGATGGTGATCACGTCCGAATACTCCACGGGGATGATCCGCACGTCGCTGACCGCGATGCCGCGGCGGGGCACGGTCTACGCCGCGAAGCTGATCGTGTTCGGCACGGTGACGCTGATCGTCTCGCTGATCACCTCGTTCGTCTCGTTCTTCGTCGGCCAGGCGGCCATGTCGGGCTCCGGGGTCGCCGCCTCGCTGTTCCACTCCGTCACGATCCCCAGGAACGTCAACTTGAGCCCGCCCCCCGGCGGGCCCAACAGTAACGCGCCGCCGATCTATCACTTCTTCGGCACGATCGTGATCTCTCCGGGCACCGTACTCACCGCGATCGTCGGCACCGCGCTGTTCGTGACGGTCGTCGCGATGATCGCGTTCGGCCTCGGCGCGATCATCAGGCACACAGCAGGCGCGATCACCTCGGTCATCGGCCTGATGTTCGTGCTGCCGATCATCATCCAGATCCTGCCCGACAGCTGGCGCTGGGACATCATGCGGTTCTTCCCCGACGCCGCGGGCCGGGTGCTCTCGGTGACCATCGGCCAGACCAACCAGCACCTGTGGTCGGCTTGGCCGCAGTTCGGGGTGACGCTGATCTACGCCGCCGTGTTCCTGGCGGTCGGCGCCTACCTGTTCCGCAAGCGCGACGCTTAACCCCTTTCGGGGGCCTGCCGATCGCGCGATCCACACCTTACAGAGAGGGCGGATCGCGCGATCGGCAGAATTTTTTCCGCCAGGATGTACCAGTGACCCCGATCC
>NZ_JBARCR010000522.1:0-1947 GCF_049794275.1 Trebonia sp. | reverse complement strand
GCTCGGCGCCGGTGGCCGCCGCGACGGCCGCCGCGACCGGCGGTGCGGCCACCCCGGCGGTCCACAGCACGGTGCCCGCCTCGTGGCGGGTCACCTTGCCGTCCTGAGCGCGGACGCTCAGCCCGGTGGCGTTTATATCGGTCACGATCGAGTGCATGTGCTGCTCGACGCCGAGCTTGCTGAGGGTGCGGGCCGCCTTGGCCGACAGCTCCGGGCCGAACGGGGCGAGCGGGGCGTCCCCGCCGTCGAACAGCAGCACCCGGGCGTCCTCGGGCTTGATGTGCCGGTATTCGTCGCGCAGCGTCTTGGTGGCCACCTCGCGGATCTGCCCGGCCAGTTCGACGCCGGTGGGTCCGGCGCCGACCAGGGCGAAGGTGAGCCAGCGGCTGCGTTCGGCCGGGTCTACCGCGGTATCGGCCAGCTCGAACGCGCCGAAGACACGGCGCCGGACGACCAGGGCATGCTCGATGGTCTTCATGCCGGGCGCCCACTGGGCGAACTCGTCGTGCCCGAAATACGATTGCTGCACCCCGGCCGCCACGATCAGGTAGTCGTAGCCGAACTCCAGCTGGTCCCCGAGCGGCCGCGTCGCCAGGACCCGGCGCCCCTCGGTGTCGATGCCGGTCACCTCGGCCAGCACGAAGTCCGCGTTCTTGTGCTTACGGAGCAGATCCCGCAGCGGGACGGCGATCTTCCCCTCGGACAAGATCCCGGTCGAGCACTGGTACAGCAGAGGCTGGAACAGATGGTGCGGGCGCCGGTCGAGGAGGGTCACCCGGACCGGGGCGCGGCGCAGCATCCGGGCGGCGAACAGCCCGGCGAAGCCGCCGCCGATGATCACCACGCGGCGCTGGCTATCCTGGTCGTTCATGGCGCGTCCCCGATCCGGTCGTGGTTATCGTTGCGTGCGGCTCAGCCTGCCGGGTCGTACCACGTTTCCTGGTCGGTCAGTAGCCGGTCCGCCTCCTTGGGACCCCAGCTGCCCCTGGCGTAGGGGTGCACGGGGACGACATCGCCGAGCACCGGGTCGACGATCTCCCATGCGGCTTCCACGGTGTCCTGCCGGGCGAACAGCCAGCGTTCCCCGTCCAGCGCCGCGCCGATGAGCCGGTCATACGGGCGGATGTCCGACCCGGGCTGCTGCGCGAACCCCAGCTCCTCCGCCTGCGGCTCCCAGCCGGCACCGGGCTTCTTCCCGTGCAGGGTGAGGCCGACCGCCGTCTCCGGCCAGATCCGGAACCTCAGCATGTCCGCTGGCCTGACGGGCTCGATCCCGAACACGTCGTGCGGTACCGGCTTGAAGGTGATAGTGATCTCGGTGGCGGTGACCGGCATGGTCTTGCCCGCCCGGATCAGGATCGGCACCCCGGCCCAGCGCCAGGTGTCTGCGGTGAGCCGGACCGCGACGTAGGTCTCCACGGTCGAATTCGGGTCGACGCCGTCCACCTGGCGGTAGCCCTCGTACTGGCCGCGCACCGTGTTCTCGGCGGTCAGCGGGCTCAGCGCGCTCACCACCTGATGCTTGGCGTCCCGCCAGCCGGAAAGATCGTGCGTGCTCGGCGGTTCGGCCAGGACGGTCGCCAGCACCTGGAGCATATGGTTTTGCAGCACGTCCCTGATGGCGCCGGTCCGGTCGTAGAACCGGCCGCGGTCGGCGACGTCGAACGCCTCGGACATCGTGATCTGGATGTTCTCCACGTAGTTCCGGTTGAGCAGCGGCTCGATCACCGAGTTGGCGAACCGGACGAACAGCACGTTCTCCACCGGGTCGAAGGCCAGCCAGTCATCGACCCGGAAGATCGCCTCTTCCGGGAAGTACTGGTGCATGGTGTCGTTGAGCTGCCGCGAACTGGCCAGGTCGATGCCGAACGGCTTCTCCACCATCACCCGCGCGTCCTTCGTCCGGCCGGCCGAAGCGATCCCCTGCGCGATCCGCCCGAACAGCTG
>NZ_JBARCR010000521.1:0-11013 GCF_049794275.1 Trebonia sp. | reverse complement strand
TCCTGAACCCGGTCATCATGTCCAAGACGGTGAAGATCAGCCCGCTGCTCGTGCTGGTCGCGGTCCTGGTCGGGGCGTCGGTGGGCAGCCTGGTCGGCGGGCTGTTCGGCGGCTTCGTGGCCGCCCTGCTGGCCATCCCGATCGCCGGGGCGCTGCAGGTCCTCGTCCGGGAGGCGTGGAATGCCACCGCCCCGCCCCGGGAACCCCCGGAACCGCCGCCCGGGCAGGCTGAGCTGGAAGATCCGGTGAACGCCCCGGGAGAACTCTTCCCAGTCCCGACCGATAAGGGGGAGCATGGCCCTGAGGCCGCCGCACCGTAAGCCGCACTACGCCTCTTAGGAGGACCGGACATGGCAAGCAAGTCAGTCCTGGGCATCGTGCTCGCCGGGGGCGCGGGAACCCGCCTCAGCCCGCTGACGGCGGACCGGGCGAAACCGGCCGTCCCGTTCGGCGGCCTGTACCGGCTAATCGACTTCGCGCTGTCCAACCTGGCCAACGGCGGCATCCGCAAGATCTGCGTGCTCACCCAGTACAAAAGCCACAGCCTGGACCGGCATATCTCCACCACGTGGCGGATGAGCTCCCTGCTCGGCAACTACGTGACCCCGGTCCCGGCCCAGCAGCGGCTCGGCCCGCACTGGTACACCGGCTCGGCCGACGCCATCTTCCAGTCGATGAACCTGATCAACGACGAGCGGCCGGACATCGTGATCGTCTTCGGCGCCGACCACGTGTACCGGATGGACCCGATGCAGCTGATCGACCACCACGTGCGGCACGGGGCGGGCGTGACCGTGGCGGCCATCCCGGTGCCGCGCAGCGAGGCCTCCGCCTTCGGCATCGTCGGCGTCGGAGCGGACGGCAGGACGATCGACGCGTTCCTGGAGAAGCCTTCCGACCCGCCGCCCATGCCGGGGAACGCCGACATGAGCTACTCGTCCATGGGCAACTACGTGTTCGACACCGACGTGCTGGTCGACGCGCTGCGCAAGGACGCCGACGACGACTCGAGCCGGCACGACATCGGCGGCAACATCATCCCGAACCTGGTGCAGAACGGCAGCGCGCACGCCTACGACTTCAGTCTCAACGAGGTTCCCGGCGCGACCCCGCGGGACGCCGGGTACTGGCGCGATGTCGGCTCGCTCGAGTCCTACTTCGACGCCCACATGGACCTGTGCGCGGTCGAGCCGATCTTCAACCTGTACAACGACCAGTGGCCGATCCTGACGTCCGTGCCGTCGCTGCCGCCGGCCAAGTTCGTGCACGAGGCGGGAGACAGGGTCGGGCGGGCTATCGACAGCCTGGTCAGCCCCGGCGTGGTGATCTCCGGCGGGCTGGTGCGCCAGTCCGTGCTCTCACCCGGGGTGCGGGTGAACAGCTGGGCCACGGTCGAGCGGTCGGTGCTGCTGCACAACACCAAGATCGGCCGGCACGCGGTGGTCCGGGACGCGATCATCGACAAGAACGTCACCGTGCCGGAGTGGGCGCAGGTCGGCGTTGACAAGGACCACGACAGGGCGCGCGGCTTCGTGGTCTCGGCCGGCGGCATCACCGTGGTGGGCAAGGGGCAGGAGGTCGTGCCGTGACTCAACCCCCCACCACCGGCAAGCTCAAGGTCGCGCTGCTGACCCGCGAGTACCCGCCCGAGGTCTACGGCGGCGCGGGCGTGCACGTCGAGTACCTGGCCAAGTCGCTGGCGCCGCTGGTGGACCTGACCGTGCACTGCCAGGGCATTGACCGGCCCGACGCGGTGGCGCACCATCCGTGGGGCGCGCTCAACGATCAGGTGCTCCGCGTGTTCTCCACCGACCTGTCGATGGCGGAGGCGGTCGCCGGCGCCGACCTGGTGCACTCGCACACTTGGTACGCGAACCTGGCGGGCCGCCTCGCCTCGCTGCGCTACGGCATCCCGCACGTCGTCACGATGCACTCCCTCGAGCCGCTGCGGCCATGGAAGGCCGAGCAGCTTGGCGGCGGGTACGCGCTGTCGTCGTGGGCGGAGCGGGAGGCCGCCACCCACGCGTCGGCGGTGGTGGCGGTCTCCGAAGGCATGCGGGCTGACATCCTGGCCGCTTATCCAGACATTCATCCGGAACGTACGCGTGTCATACGCAACGGCATCGACACGGCCGAGTACAGGCCGGACCCCGGCACCGACGTTCTCGAGAAGCACGGCGTCGACCCGGACCGGCCCTACGTCATCTTCGTCGGCAGGATCACCAGGCAGAAGGGCGTGTCCGTGCTGCTGCGGGCCGCGTCGGCGATGGAGCCGGAGGCCCAGCTCGTGCTCTGCGCGGGCGCGGCGGACACGGCGGAGCTTGGCGCTGAGGTCGCCGGCCTTGTCGCCGCCCTGCAAGCGACCAGGTCCGGCGTGCTGTGGATCCCGGAGATGCTGCCCAAACCGGAGATCATCCAGTTGCTCACGAACGCGCTCATCTTCGTCTGCCCGTCGGTGTACGAGCCGCTCGGCATCGTCAACCTGGAGGCGATGGCGTGCGGGACCGCCGTGGTCGGCTCCCGGGTCGGCGGCATCCCCGAGGTCGTCGACGACGGGGTGACCGGCCTGCTCGTGCCGCCGAACGACCCGGCGTCCCTCGCGGACGCGATGAACGCGCTGCTGCACGACCCCATGCGCGCGGCCGAGATGGGCAGCGCAGGCCGGGAGCGGGCGGTCGCCGAGTTCAGCTGGGGCGCCGTCGCGGCGCAGACCGCGGCGCTGTACGCGGAACTGACCGGAGCGGATTAGCCGTTCGCCTTGATGTCCCTGGGGCAGCCGCATGTCCCGCAATGCCATATGTGGCACTTCGTGCAGGCAATCAGGTTGTGCATGACTCCATAGATCCCAAGTCCTAATGAATTTAGGTACAACACGGGCGAGCGGCCGCCCATTCCGGAGCCGGGGCGGGGAGACCGGGTTAGCGGATTACCAGGGCCAGCAGGCCGCCGAGGGTGGCGACGCCGGCGATCAGCCAGGTGATGTAGTCGTTGATGACGCCGCTCTGGAAGCGGCGGATGGCGACGGTCAGGCCGGCGCCGGGCTCGTAGCCGCGGCGGAGCAGCGGCAGGCGGCGCCAGTAGAGCGCTGTCAGGGCGAGCGCCGCCGCGCCGAGCACGGAGCACAGCGCGGTGACCACGGAGACAACGGTGACGTCCGCGGGGGACACCGGGTAAAGCGGCACGGCGCGGGTGACGCGGGCGCCGGTCAGCACGGTGGCGATGTACGCGGGCTGGTCCTGGAACCTGGCGGCCGCCATCACCAGTCCCGCGGCGATCTTCGGCACCATGGCGGCGACGCCGGCGGCCAGGCCGAGCGCCGCCAGCGCGGCCGCCGGGACGAGCATCGACAGCGGCGTCCGCTGCCTGGCCTCGTCCGTCTCCCCCGTCTCCTCGTTCGCCTCGGCGGTCATCCGCGGGTCCTCCCCCGGCGGGTCGCCGAGCCCGTAGAACACGCCGCCCGCGACCCGCAGCACCGCGCCGCCGACGAGGATGCCGCAGGCCAGGAGGATGGCGGTCAGCCACGGCGCGGCCGCGCTGTCCTCGATCCAGCCCTTGCCGAGGAAGGTGCCGAACGGCGGCAGGTCGGCCAGCCCGAGGGCGGCCGCGGTGAAGATCACGCCGGTGACCGGCAGGCGCCTGCCGCGGCCGTGCAGCCAGGTCTCGTTCACCGAATGCAGCCGGTGCAGCACGATGCCCACGCAGAGGAACAGCGCGCCCTTGACGAACGCGTGGCCGGCGACGTACAGCGCGGTGCCCGCCAGGCCGAGTGGGGTGAGCAGCGCGAACCCGGCGAGGAACATCCCGGCGTGGCTGATCGTGGAGAACGCGAGCAGCCGCTTGAGGTGCCGCTCGCGGAAGGCGAACAGCGCGCCTACCACCGCCGTGAGCACGCCGAGCGCCAGGAACAGGTGCGAGATCTGCTGCCGGTGGCCGAGCGCCGCGCCGAACACCGACCAGTACATCCGGGCGATTCCGTACAGGCCGAGTTCGACCATCACGCCGGAGAACAGCACGCAGACCGGCGTCGGCGCGACCGCGTGCGCGTCGGCGAGCCAGAAGTGGAACGGGACGATCGCGCCCTTGACGAGCAGCCCGGTGATGATCAGCAGGAAAGCGATGACTATGAGGCCACTGGGGTTGTGGGGGTGAGGGTTATTGCCGGCGGCGGTGTGGCGGTTGACGTAGGCGGCGATCTGGGCCATGTTCAGCGCGCCGGTGCGGCCGTAGATGAGCGCGATCCCGGTCAGCGACAGGTAGGCGCCGACGCTGTTGGTGATGGCGAAGTTGAGCGCGCCCTGGATCGGGCCGCGCTCTTCCGGGCGGTACGCGGTCAGCGCGTAGGCGGACACGCCCATCAGCTCGAACCACACGAACAGGTCGAAGACGTCCCCGGTGAGGCAGAACCCGGTCATGCCCGCGAGGAACGTCAGCATCAGGACGTGGAAGTAGCCCCCGGCCTGGGGGAAGTACCGCCAGGAGAACACCAGCGACGCGGTCATGAGCACCGCGCCGAGGCAGGCCAGCCCGGCGCTCAGCGGGCCGGCTTCGAAGTCGATCCCGATCACGATGCCGCCCGAGGGCCGGAAACCGGCGAACCAGTATGCGGAGTCGGCACCATACGTTCGGACGACGAGGAAAGCGAGCATGACGGCGACGGATGCCGAGACTCCGACGGCGAGCACGTCGGCGACCCGCCGATGCCCCGCGAACAGCGGACGGGTGGCGAGGAGGGCGGCGGCGGCCGCCAGCGGCACCGTCACCGACAGGGCGTAGAGCTGGTCCATCAGCCCTTGAACTCAGCGAGCTCGTGCGGGTCCAGGGTGCCGAACCGCTTGTGCGCCTGGATCGCGAAGGACAGCAGCAGGGCGGTCACCGCCGCCTCGACTACCACGTCGGTGAGCGCGAGCGCCTGCACCACGGGGTCGACCGCCTTGGTGTGCAGCGGGATGTCGAAGAAGTACGGCGCCGCGCCGCCGGTCACGTAGCCGACGCCGAGCAGCAGCACGTACGTCGAGGACTGCACGACGATCAGGCAGACGATCTGGTGGATGAGGTCGCGGCTGGTGACGATGCCGTACAGGCCGACGACCACGACCCAGGCCACGACCAGGAACGGGAAGATACCCATCAGGCGCTCCGCAGCAGGGTCTGATCGAGCAGCTCGCCGACGATCAGCACGAACGCGGCGGCCACCTCGATGCCGACGAAGAAGCTGATCAGCGCGATTGTCCCCGACGAGCTGACCGCCCCGGGGGTCGTGCCGAGCGGCAGGTAGTTGTACAGGTACGGCAGGTTCATCGCGATCGCGGCGAGGCCGACGGCGACGAACCCGCCGGCGCCGAGCGCCTCGACCGCGTCCAGCAGCGCGTCTGGGCTGAGCCTGCGGAAGCAGAGGAACTCACCGGCCAGGTAGATGAGGATGAACGCGCTCGCCAGGATCACGCCGCCCTGGAAGCCGCCGGACGGGTCGGTCTGCGCGTGCGAGGCCAGCCACCAGCCGAGGAGGGCCGTGGGGCCGACCATCAGCAGCGCGGCTACCCGGACGGCGCTGCTGCTCGGCGGGACGGTCCTGGATTCGGCCTCGTCGGCCGGCTCGGTCTCGCGTTCCTCGCGCAGCTTCCTGAGCACGACGCTCATCCCGGCCGCGGCGGCGAACAGGATGAACTCCTCGCCGACGGTGTCGAAGCCGCGGTATTCGAAGTTGATGGCGGAGACGACGCCGGTGGCGTTCGTCTGCTGGACGGCCACCCGGAGGATCTCCTGGCCGTACGGGCCGGGGTAGCTGCCGAAGCCGGGCAGGCCGGTGAACGCCCACAGGTAGCAGGCGACGAGTCCGGCGGCGGCCACGGCGAAGAACCAGAGGCGCTGCCTGGGCGTCACTGCTCCCGCTTCCTTACCTTGGCGATCGCGAGCAACAGGATGATCGGCAGCACGACGGCGCCGACGGTCAGCTCGGACAGCGTCACGTCGGGCGCCTGGAAGACGAGGAACAAGATCGCCAGCAGCATGCCGTAGACGCTGAGCCCGAGCACCTGGCGGACCCGCGTCCTGGTGCGGACCACGACCGTCGCGCCGGCCGCGACCAGGACCAGGACGGTGGCCTGGAGGGTGTTCATCAGGCCGGCCGAGATCATCGCGGCTCCTTCGCCTTCGCCCGCTGGCTGTCTTGGCGTGGCTGGCGCCAGTCGCCGCTGTCGCGGACGCGCATCGCGCGGATCGTGGCGTGCGACAGGAACGGGGCCGCGACGATCATGAAGAACAGCGCGACGATGGTCGCGCCGGTGTTCTCGTCGAGGCCTTCCCTGACGAAGATCGCGAGCGTCACGAACACCGGCGCCACGATGGCCGCGGGCGTGACGTAATGCAGCCTGGCGCAGGCGTCGGGCATGACCGCCACGCCGAGCGCGGCGGCCGCGACCGTCAGCACGGCCAGGCCGAGCAGCACGTCGATGACGACGTCCCTGATCACAGCCATCGCTCCAGGGCGCGGACGTACACCAGGCCGCTGCCGTACAGCAGCACGGCCAGCAGCACCGGCAGCTCGAACAGGCTCGGCCGCTTGAACCCCTCGGCGAGCAGCGCGAGGATCATCACCGCGACCGCGGTGATGAACTGGTAGCCGACCACGGCGTCCGCCGCCGTGCCGCGGACGATGGTGACGCCCGCCGGGACCATCACGATCAGCATCGCGATCGCGGCGACGATGAAGGCGCTCACCGGTCCGTCACCAGCTCGTGGACGACCATGACGTCGCGTTCTTCGTCCATGCCGAGGACGAATTTGTTGGGCGCGAGGCTGTACGCGCCGGTGAGCAGGACGCGGCGGGTCACGCCGAGCGGCGTGTCGTCCCCGTACCGGACCGGCAGTTCCGTGAAGCCGCCGCGTGGCGGGCGCCGCGTGGCCAGCGTCCTCGCGAGCGCGGCGAAGACGGTGTATGTGTCATGGGCCACCTCGCCGGGCAGGCGGAACGCCCTGACGAGCCAGCCGGCCCTGATCTCGAATCTGGTGGCGGCCTGGTGGCTGGCGATCTCGGCGGCCAGCGCGGCGAGGGCGGCGGCGCCTGCCCCGGCCAGCAGCTCGTCGAACTGCAGTGAGTCGTCGACCGCGACCCACAGCGACATCAGGAGCACCCACCAGGCGAGCCAGGTGGCGGCGCGGTGCCGCGCTGCCGGCTCGGGCTGGCCTCGGTTGCCGCGCTGCCTCGGCTCGCCTGCTAGGGGACCTGACGGCGGAGGCTGCCGCGCGCTCTCTTCGGCCATGGGCACGCGTCTTCCCCCCGCGGTTGGGGGCAAACGCTTCGCTAGCCCGCGGCGGGTACCCGCGGCCGATAGCGGACGGCGAGAGCCTTGGCTACGCTACTCCCGCCTTCGCCTCGTAAGGCATCTGCTCGCCAGCCTCGACGGCCACCGGAAGGCGGTTCTCCGCCGGCGGGAGCGGGCAGGTCGCGAACTCGGTGTACGCGCACGGCAGGTTGGTCGCCTGGTTGAAGTCCAGGGTGACCGTGCCGTCCGCGCCGGGCGCCGACACCCGCAGCGACCGATTGGCGGGGTACGTCGTGACGCCGCTGGTCGCATCGGTGAACAGGATGTGCAGGCTGCCCGGGGTGTAGCCGTTGAACGCGGTCAGCGCGAGCGGCTGCCCGCCGGCCTCGAACTCGACGACGCCAGGCGCCGCGTACACGTGCTGAAGTCCTTCGACGACCGAGCCGACGACGACGTCTCTTGGCTCGTCAAAGGGCCGGTAGCGGCCGCGGATCACCCAGCGCGGGTCGGGCGCGTACGCGGGAGTGCCCCGGAAGCCCGTGCGCAGCGGGTTGTCCGGGTGGCGCGGGCGCAGGATGTCATTCCCGCCGCGCTTGGCCACCTCGTACACGCCGTCGGCGTCGCTGGGGAAGAGCCCGCCGCGTTCGGGGATCTGGCCGAAGCGGTGCCGGCCTGTGATGCCGACGCCATCCAGCGTCAGCTCCTCGCCGGGGGCGAGGCGCACTGTGATGCCGTCGCCGTCGGCAGCCCACTCCCCTGGCGCGTCGGGGAACCGGGTCGGGGTCTCGGTGAGCCAGTTGATGCTGGTGATCGCCAGGAACCCGTCCGGCGCCGCGAGCCGGTCCTCATGCTGCTTGTGCCACACGTCCCAGTCGGCGGCGAAGTCCTCGCCCGCCTGGGCATCCAGACCACTCATAGTGGCGCAAGCATCGAGGCAAGCCGCCGTATTCCCGGGAAAAGAATCGCTGTACGATATAACTTGGCCGTGCATTCGTCCGCGCCTTGGCAGGTGATGGAGTTGAGGCAGATGAGATTCCGCGCGCTCATCGCGCTAGACCCCGCGGGGCCGCGTTCCGCGCCTCCCTCGCGACCATCGCGGCCGCCCGCGCGTCGTTACCTGAACCACACTCACGCGCTGATGGTCCAGGCGCCCCGCCTGCGCAGTCCCGGCGGCAGCCGGATCTTCGCTGCCGAGATCTGCTGGGATGACGAAGAGCCCCTGTACCCCGGCGACCACGCCGAGGTGACGATCACGGTGATCGATGACGAGGCATCCGAATTCCTCGACGGCGGGCAGCGGATCACCCTCTGGGCGGGCGGCGACGTCGGCCACGGCACCATCACCCGGCGGATCTTCACCGAGTACGGTCCCTACTGATCCCGAAACACGGCTGGGAAATGACCGGTCACAAAGACGGCGGTTTGCGCAGCACCAGGTCGGGTAGTGCGAAGCAGCGTGCAGTGGGACCGAGGACGTGCAGTGGGACCGAGTATCTGTCCAGGAGCGCGGCGGAGGTGACGATGGCTGAGTCACCGGCGACGGCCGGCTCCTTCAGGCACGTCGGGTTCTTCTACCGGGCCGCGAAGGAGTACGCGACCACGGTGGCGGCGTTCCTCGGCGACGGCGTAGCCGCGGGCGAGCCCACCTTCGTCGCGGTCCCTGAGGGTCGGCTGAGCCTCATCGCGGACGCACTCGGCGCTGACGCACGGCGCGTGGAGTTCGCGGACATGACCGAGATGGGGCGCAACCCGGGGCGGATCATCCCCCGTGTCCAGGCGTTCGTAGACCTGCACGCCGGGCAGCACGTGCGATACGTGGGCGAGCCGATCTGGGCCTCCCGCAGCCGGGCCGAACTGCGAGAGGCGACCAGGCATGAAGCACTCGTCAACCTCGCGTTCGCCGGCGCGGACGCGGAGATCCTGTGCCCCTATGACACCACGCGACTCGGCCAGGCGGTCATCGCCGAGGCCATGCAGACCCATCCGCTGCTGCTGTCCGGCGGCGGTGCGAGGACGAGCGCGGAGTACGCCGGACCGTTCGGCCTCCCGTCCAGCTGCGGCGCTCCGCTGTCCGCGCGGCCGGACACCGCCATGATCCACACCTACCGGAGCGACTTGTCGCAGGTCAGGGCCCTGGTGCTGAAGAGTGCCAGGGAGGCGGGCCTCCCCGATGAGCGAGCCGGCGACCTTGTGCTCGCCGTCAGCGAGGTCGCGGCGAACACGCTGCGCCACACCCCGTCAGCCGGCACGCTGGCCATCTGGCACGATCCGCACGAGATCGTCTGCGAGATCCGCGACGACGGCGTCATCACCGACCCGCTCGCCGGCCGTCGCAGGCCCGCGCCGAACGCGCTGGGCGGGCACGGCCTGTGGCTCGTTCATCAAGTCTGCGACCTAGTGGAACTCCGCTCGGACAACACCGGTACCACCGTCCGCATGCACATGGCGATCCGGTCGCCGCGGCCGCTTAGCTGAGCGGCGTCAGCGGCCGCGTTCGTGTGGTAAAACTCGGGTGTGGACCTGCTCACGACGTCTGTCGCGACGGTCGAGTCAGACAGCGAGCCATACACGCTGGTAGAGCTCACCGGAGAAGCTGACGTGACCAATAGCGACGCGCTTCGCGAGGTGCTGGACGCCGAAGTGGCGAAGCAGCCGCGCACGATGATCATCGACCTGTCCGGGCTGCGCTTCATGGACTCCTCGGCGCTGCACGTCGTCTTGCGCGCCAACCGGGTGATGGACCGCCAGGGCGGCGTGCTCGCCCTCGCGTCGCCGCGTGAGCCGGTGGCGAAGATGCTCCGGCTGACCGCCGCTGACCAGCTCATTCCCGTGTATCCCAGCGTGCGCGAGGCCACCGCGGGATAGCCGGGCCAAAAAAAATCCGGCAAGCCCCTGTTTACCGCGGTCCCGGCCGGGATATATTCCCACTCAGTGGTGCCTACGACGCAGGCACGTTCCACGCCAGTTATCGGCGTGCGTGCTCGCGCGGCCCACTATTTTTTTTGACCCGCAGCCTCCCGAGGGCACGCCGTGACGGCTCCCCGACGAGGAGGCTCATCCATGAAGATCGCCCTGGTAGCCCAGCACACGACATCGCTCGCCGAAGACGCCAGGTTGCGCGAACTGAGCCGGAGCCTGGCCGGCAAGGGCCATCGCGTCACCGTGTACGCGAGGAAGGACGGCGCCGCGGCGCCGGCCAAGGCCGAGCTTGAGCCGGGCGTTCAGATCGAGCTCATCGGCCCGGGCGACAAGCACGCGAGCGACGAGTCGCAACTGCTCGCCCAGGTGCCCGCGTTCAGCCAGCCGCTGCACGAGCGGTGGCGCCACGAGCGCCCCGACGTGGTGCACGCGCTGCGCTGGACCAGCGGCCTCGCCTCCCTCGCCGCCGCCCGCGACCTGCGCATCCCGGTCGTGCAGTCGTTCGACTCCCTTGGCGTCGCGGAGCGCAGGCACCACGTGCTGCCGGTCAGTGTCGGCACCGAGCGCATCCGGCTCGAGCCCGCGATCGGCCGCAGCGTCAACGCCGTGGTGGCCGGAAGCTCCGACGAGGAGTCGGACCTGACCAGGCTCGGCGTCCCGCGCCGGTCGATCAAGGTGGTGCCCTGCGGCGTGGACACCGACGAGTTCAACCCAGAAGGCCCGGTGGCCGACCGCACCGGCCGGCACCGGCTGGTGACCGTGGCGGACCTGCAGGAGCACGACGCGCTCGCCACGCTGCTGCAGGCGCTGTCCAAGGTGCCCGGCGCTGAGC
>NZ_JBARCR010000520.1:0-11580 GCF_049794275.1 Trebonia sp. | reverse complement strand
GTGTAGCAGCGGGAACCGCGACCTATCCATGGATAGCGCTCAGCCTAATACCACGTGTTGTAGCCACGCGGCTACTTTACGGTTACCGCGTGACCGCTTTGCTGCGGCTTTACACGTTTATCGATGGCTACTCGAAGGCTTGCTCTTATTCGAAGGCTTGCTGTTACTCGAAGGCCTGCGGGGGCGGGCAGGCGCAGACGAGGTGGCGGTCGCCGTACGCCTGGTCAATGCGGCGCACCGGTGGCCAGTACTTCGCCCGGCGGCGTGCCGGGAAGCCTGCCGCCCCGGCCGGGCCGGGGTAGCCGCCCTCGGCGGGCGGGTACGGGTGCTTCCACTCCCCCGCGATCAGCATCTCCGCGGTGTGCGGCGCGTTCTTCAGCGGGTTGTCGGTGGCGTCGCGCTCGCCGCTGGCGACCTTGTCGATCTCGGCCTTGATCGAGATCATCGCGTCGCAGAACTCGTCGATCTCGGCGAGGCTCTCGCTCTCGGTCGGCTCGATCATGAACGTGCCGGCCACAGGGAACGACATCGTGGGCGCGTGGAAGCCGTAGTCGATCAGCCGCTTTGCCACGTCCTCGACGGTGATCCCGCCTGGCAGCCTGCGCAGGTCCACGATGCACTCGTGGGCGACGAGGTCGTCCCGGCCCGCGTGCAGCACGGGGAAGTATGGCGCCAGCCGGCGGGCGACGTAGTTCGCCGAGAGCACCGCCACCTGGGTCGCCCGCCGCAGGCCGTCGGCGCCCATCATCGCGATGTACGCCCACGAGATCGGCAGCACGCCCGCCGATCCGTAGCGGGCGGCCGCGACCGGGCCCGCTTCGGAAGCGCCGGGCAGGAACGGCGCCAGGTGGGCGCGGGCCGCGACCGGACCGACGCCCGGGCCGCCGCCACCGTGCGGGATGCAGAATGTCTTGTGCAGGTTCAGGTGCGACACGTCGCCGCCGAGCAGCGCGGGCGACGCGAGGCCGGCCAGCGCGTTGAGGTTCGCGCCGTCGATGTAGACCTGGCCGCCCGCCTCGTGCACCAGGTCGCAGACCTCGGTGATCGTGGTCTCGTAGACGCCGTTAGTGGAGGGGTAGGTCAGCATGATCGCCGCGACCCGGCCGTCGTGCGCCGCCAGCGCCGACCGCAGCCCGTCCAGCGAGATCGCGCCGTCGGCGCCGCATTTGACGACCGCTACCCGGAGCCCCGCGAGGACCGCCGACGCGGCGTTGGTGCCGTGCGCCGACTCCGGGATCAGGCAGACGTCCCGCTCGCCCTCGCCGCGCGACTGGTGGTAGCCCCGGATGGCGAGCAGGCCGGCGAGTTCGCCCTGGGAACCGGCGTTCGGCTGCAGGGAGCAGGCGTCATAGCCGGTGATGGCGCACAGCCACGCCTCCAGTTCGCCGATCAGCTCGAGGTAGCCGGCCGCGTCCCCGGCCGGTGCCAGCGGGTGCAGCCCGGCGAACTCCGGCCAGGTGATGGCCTCCATCTCGGCCGCCGCGTTCAGCTTCATCGTGCAGGACCCGAGGGGGATCATCGACCGGTCGAGCGCCACGTCGAGGTCGGACAGCCGCCGCAGGTAGCGGAGCATCGCGGTCTCGCTGCGGTGCGCGCTGAATACCGGGTGGGTCAGGAACTTGGAGGTGCGGGCCAGCGCCGCCGGGATGGCGTCCTCGTCCGCCGCGACCAGCACCACGTCGCCGCTGTCCAGCCCGCTGCCGACGAGGGAGGCGACCACGTCGCGCAGGTGCGCCGGGGTGGTCGTCTCGTCGCACGCCACCTGCACCACGCCGTCGCCCGCGTCGTACAGGTGGTAGCCCGCCTCCGCGGCGCGCCGCACGGCGCGGCGCGCCTCGGCCGGCCCCGGCAGCAGGACCCGGATGGTGTCGAAGGAGACGCCACGCCCCGTTCGGAGACCGTAAGAGCGGACGGTGGCGGCGAGGGTAGCGGCGCTGCGATGAGCACCCCGCGCGATCGCGGTCAGGCCATCGGCCCCGTGGTAGCAGGCGTACATGCTGGCCGCCACGGCGAGCAGCACCTGGGCGGTGCAGATGTTGCTGGTGGCCTTCTCGCGGCGGATGTGCTGCTCGCGCGCCTGCAGCGCCAGCCGGTACGCGGGGTGGCCGTCGGCGTCCATCGAGACGCCCACGAGGCGGCCAGGCAGCTGCCTGCGCAGGTCCTCGCGGACGGCCATGTAGGCGGCGTGCGGGCCGCCGAAGAACATCGGCACGCCGAACCGCTGCGTGGAGCCGATCGCCACGTCGGCGCCTAGCTCGCCGGGGGGCTTGAGCAGCGTCAGCGCCAGAATGTCGGCGGCCACGGTTACCGTCGCGCTAGCGGCGTGGGCGGCCTCGATCACGGGGGCGAGGTCGCGGACTTCTCCGGACGCGCCGGGATACTGCAGCAGGACGCCGAAGGCCCCGTTGATGGCCCCGCCGAAGTCCGTTTCCGCGGTGAGCGGGACGATGCGAAGGTCGATGCCGAGCGGCAGCGCGCGGGTGCGCAGCACGTCCAGGGTCTGCGGGAGGCAGTCCGCGTCGGCGAGGAAGACGTTGCCCGCCTTCGGTCCGGCGACCCGGCGGGCGAGCGTCATCGCCTCCGCGGCGGCGCTGGCCTCGTCGAGCAGGGAGGCGTTGGCGACCGCCAGCCCGGTCAGGTCGGCGACCATCGTCTGGAAGTTGAGCAGCGCCTCGAGGCGGCCCTGCGAGATCTCCGGCTGGTACGGCGTGTAGGCCGTGTACCAGGCGGGGTTCTCCAGCAGGTTGCGCCGGATCACCGGCGGCGTGATCGTGCCGTAGTAGCCCTGCCCGATCATGGAGACCCGGACGGTGTTGCGGGCGGCAATCCGCCGCAGTTCCGCGAGGGCCTCCTGCTCGGTCCGCGCGGCGGGCAGCGTCGCCAGCGACGCGGGCGGCCGGGTTCCCGGCGGGAGCGCGGCGGCAGTCAGGTCGTCAAGGGTGGCGTAGCCGAGTGCGGCGAGCATGGCCCGCTGGTCTTCGGCCGACGGGCCGATGTGGCGTGCCGCGAACAGATCACGAGCGGTGAAAACGGGCAAATCGGCGGTCAAAGGAGCCTCCCCGATCAGGGCTCCCCGTCTGTCACCGATCCGGCTCCAGAGTCGCCTGTCCCGCCTGGTCCTTGGTGCCTGAGAGGTTCCGGGGAAACTGTTGCCCCTTCGGCGCCGTGGTGCGGCGAACGCCCACGGTCTCTCCCGGGCGGGATAACTGGCTGTAACGCGGTACTGAGTCTAGCCGATCATGACCTGGCTGGCAGGTAACCCGATCTTGCGCGTGCGGCGCGCCGTGAGCTCGTCGGGGTTGCCGGTGACGATCAGGCCGTCCTCGGCGCGGACGGCGGGCATCTCGGCCAGTTCGCCGGCGACTTCCTGCCAGACCCGGCCGAGCGCGATGCCGAACACGCCCTGCCCGCCGGCGAGCAAGTCGACCACCTCGTCAGGCGAGGTGCACTCGTACACGCTCACCCCGTCGCTCATGAGCGTGACCTGGGCGAGGTCCTCGCTGCCGTGGTCACGCAGGTGCTGGACCGCGGCGCGGATCTGCTGCAGCGAGATCCCGGTGTCCAGCAGCCGCTTGACGACCTTGAGCACCAGGATGTCGCGGAAGCTGTACAGCCGCTGCGAGCCGGACCCGTGCGCCGCGCGGACGCTCGGCTCCACCAGCCTGGTGCGGGCCCAGTAGTCCAGCTGGCGGTAGGTGATCCCGGCCGCGTGACAGGCGGTCGGCCCGCGGTAACCCAGGTCGGCGTCGCCATCGAAGAGCGTGCCCTGACCCGTGCCCTGACCTTGGCCAGCCCCGGACCCACCCTTTGTTACCGACACGGCCACCTCCTGTGACTATCTCCGGCATTCGCACCGTAAGCCGCCCCGGGTCACACGTCAACGATCACCGACGGCGCGTCGCCACATTAACGGACGAAACGGGGCAGCTCACCTGTCACCAGGCAAGACGCGGAGCTCAGGTGGAGCGGCCGAAGTCCTCGGGAGAGATCGTGTCGAGAAACTCGCGGAACTTCTCGACCTCGTCCTCCTGCTCGTCAGGGATCGCCACGCCGGCCTCGTCGAGGATCTCGTCGGTCGCGAAGATCGCCGCGCCGGTACGGAGCGCCAGCGCGATGGAGTCCGACGGCCGGGCGCTGACCTCGGCTCCGTTAGAGAACACCAGGTCGGCGTAGAAGATCCCGTCCCGCAGGGCGGTGATGTTGACCGTGCGCAGCTGCACGTTCAGTACCTCGAGCACGTCGCGGAACAAGTCGTGGGTCAGCGGGCGCAGCGAGACCATGCCCTGCTGGGCGAAGGCGATCGCGGTCGCCTCTACCGCCCCTATCCAGATGGGCAGGTAACGGTCTCCCTGCGCCTCTTTCAACAGGACGATCGGGCTGTTGGACGGCATCTCGACCCGGACGCCGACGACCTCCATCCGCCGCACTAGAGCTCCGTCCTCCCACGTGCCGTGCGACGCCCGCCATACCCGACGACCGGCGACGCTAAGCCAACCGAATCACTCTTCTTGCCAAACTACACCCGCTATCGCCCGGACGCCGACCGGAGTCCCGCCGGTTCCCTGGGCACGTTGTGTGGTGTACCCGCCGCAGGTGGCCCCGATGCGAGCCCGGCATCGGTAAGTCCGTCTTCGACCAGCGTGGCGTGCAGCCTGGCGATGTGCGCGGCGACGTCGCGGGCGGCGCGCAGCGCGGGCTCGCGGCTGCCCTTCTGCCTGGCGAGCGGCGCGACCACCTGTTCTACCAGGGAAATCTCGCGGTCGGCGGCCGCCTTGACCGCGCGGAGGTGGCGTGGCTGGATGCCGTACTCGCGCACCGCCACCGCGCAGCGGACGACGGTCAGCGCTTCGGTTCCGTATGCCCGCGCGTGGCGAACAAGGCCGTAGTCCTCGAGCTCGGCGAGCAGCACCTCGTCGGCGCCGGTCGCCTCGAGCAGCTCGCTGCGGGTCAGCGCGGCGGCGGACGCGGCCGCTCCGGCGCCGCCGTCACCGGACAGGGCGTCGAGCCGCTCCTTGATCACCCGGAGCGGCAGGTACTCGTCGCGCTGCGCGGTCAGGATGAACCGCAGCCGTTCGATGTCGGCGACCGCGAACCTGCGGTAGCCGGACGAGGCGCGCTCGGGCGCGATGAGGCCCTCCGCCTCGAGGAACCGGATCTTCGACGGGCTGACGTCAGGGAATTCCTGGCGCAGTTCTTCCAGCACCTGTCCGATGCCGACGAGAGCCCGGGCAGAGCCGCCGCGTGCCGGTATACCGCGGGCGAGCGCCGAGCGGTCGCCGCCCGTCATGCGTAACCCTGCGCTCCAGGTCCCCGACGCCTGCCGACTTCCGGGCTGCGGGTCAGGAACAGCAGCCGGAACTTGCCGATCTGCACCTCATCGCCCCCGAACAACTCGGCCTCCTCGATCCGCTCCCGGTTTACGTAGGTGCCATTCAGGCTACCAACGTCACGCACGGTGAACCGGTCACTCCCGTGCCGGTAGAACTCGGCGTGTCGCCGGGAGACCGTCACGTCGTCGAGGAAGATGTCGCTGTCCGGATGGCGGCCGGTGCTGGTGAAGTCGTGGTCGAGCAGGAAGCGGCTGCCCGCGTTCGGACCGCGGAGCACGACGAGCAGCGCGGTGCCCGGCGGGAGCGACTCGACGGCGGAGTAGTCGGGCGCCAGCTCGTCGGCGTACTCGGGCTCGCCGGCCACCGGCGAGATCATCGAGGTCGTCTCGCCAGGACGGTCTCCCTGGCCGGCCGCGGGCCAGCTTCCGGTCGCGGCGCGGGTCAGCGGGGCACCGCAGTTCGAGCAGTACCTGGCCCCCTCGGGGTTCGGCCGGCTGCATCGCGCGCAGTACACACCTGGCATAGCCTCGCTCGGCCTCCCCTCTCCTGGCATGGTACCTTCGCGCAGCATCGTTTCCGGCGACGATGCCAAAGGTACCTGTGCGGAGGGCTGCCGGTCCATGCGCCACGCGAAGAGCCGGCGTAGCCCGCCTCTGGGCGCGCCGTCGCGTTCGCGACCTTTCCGCCACACAGCCGCTTCACCTCCGGTAACGGGCGCGACGACAGCTCATCCGGCGCGCGCAGCCCATACCTTGCGCACCGCGAATCCGCACGTCTGCGTAATCAATACAGATTACCTGAATGAGGGGGGGTTATTAGCCGCTGTTAACGGGATTGCCCCTGGCTGGCGACGTAGCTGACCGTCTGACCAGCCAGCCCTCACTGGTCGGCCTGCTCCACGACCGTCGCCCACTCGTCGAGCAATAGCTGCGCGTTGTCGGCATCGGTGCCCTCCGCCCACAGATGGGTGACCGCGTCGGCCGGGTCTGGCAGCACGAGCACCCAGCCCCGGTCGGGATCGATGATCCGCACCCCGTCGGTGGTGTCCACCGACTGGTCCGCGGCCGCCTCGACGACCGTCCGCATCACCGATCCCTTGGCCGCCCACGGCGTGGGTATCGACCGGCGCAGCAGGTGCGCCTGCGGGATGCGGGCGTCGATCTGGCTGAGGGTCAGCCGGGTCCGCGCCACCAGCCCGAGCAGCATCACGAACGCGGTGATCCCGTCGACCGTCCGCGCGAACGACGGGACGACGAACCCGCCGCGCCCGTCGGCCGCGAAGATCACGTCGTCGGCCGCGGCCGCGGTCGTCAGCGCCTCCTGCGACGTCCCGGTCCAGGTCACCTGGACACCGTGGAACCGGCAGACCTGCTCGGCCACCCGGGTCGTGTTCACCGGCAGCGCCACCCGGCCGCGCCGGCGCTCGGCCGCCACCAGGTCGAGCACGACGAGGAGGGCACGCTCGTCGCTGACGAGGGCGCCCTGCTCGTCGACGAGCTGGATCCGCTCGCCGACCGGGTCGAAACGGACCCCGAACGTCGCCCGGGACGACGACACCACCTCGGCGAGCCGCTGCATGCCGGCGCGCTGCTGCGCGACGGTCTGGGTCGGGGTGACCTCGTCGAGCCGGTTGTTCAGCGTGTGCACCTCGACGCCGATGCGGCCGAGCAGCGTGGGCAGCACCAGCGACACGGTGCCACCCGCGCAGTCCGCCACCACCTTCAGGTCTGCGTCGCGGACCCCGTTCAGGTTGACGGAGCGGAGCAGCTCGTGGGTGTACCACTCCACGACGCGCGGCGGGTAGGACAGCTCGGCGATCTCGCCAGGGAACGCCCGCCGGAACTCCTGCCGGGAGAACACCCGCTCTAGCCGTCGCTGCGCGGCCTGGGACAGCTCGGCCCCGCGCTCGTCGAGGAAGATGATGTCGATCGACTGGCTGTCCCCCGGCGTGGTGCGCAGCGCGATGCCGCCGCTGTAGTCAGACCGCGCGGTCTCGTACCGGGCCACCGGCAGCGGCAGCGCCTCCAGGTCCATCACGTTGATCGCGCTCGCGTTGAGCGCGCTCTGCACGGCCCGCTTGAGGGTGCGGGCGGCGCGGGATACGTCGCGGGACGTGGTGACTGTCGACCCCTTCTTAAGCATGGTCGCGTACGCGGAGGCCAGCCGGACGCACAGCTCGGGCGTCACCTCCACGTTGATCAGTCCGGACACGCCGCGCTGGCCGAACAGCGTGCGCTGCCCCCGCGACTCCCACACCACGCTGGTGTTGACGACGGCACCCGCCTCGATGGTCTTGAACGGGTAGACCTTCACCCCGGCGGAGATGTACGCCTCGGGCTCGACCACGCACTCGTCGCCGATCACCGCGGCCTCCTCGATCCGCGCCAGCCGCATCACGTCGGTGTTCTTGCCGACCACGCAGCCGCGCAGCGTGGTGCCCTGGCCGACGAACACGTTGTTGTGCACCACCGCGCGGTGGATGAACGCGCCCTCCTTGACCACCACGTTGGCGCCGATCACGCTGTACTCGCGGATGGTCGCGCCCGCCTCGATCTTCGCGTAGTCGCCGATGACGAGCGGCCCCTTCAGCACCGCGTCCGGGTCCACGTCGGCGCCCTCGGCGATCCACATGCCGGGCGAGACCTCGAAGCCGGCGATGTCGACCTCGACCTTGCCGCTCAGCACGTCCGCCTGGGCCTTCATGTAGCTCTCTAGCGTGCCGACGTCTTCCCAGTACTTGTCGGAGATGTAGCCGAAGATCGGCGCACCGCGCGCCAGCAGCTTGGGGAACACGTCGTGCGACCAGTCGACCGACTCCTTCGCCGAGACCTCCGCCAGCACCTCGGGCTCCATGATGTACACGCCGGTATTCACCGTGTCGGAGAACACCTGCCCCCAGGTCGGTTTCTCGAGGAACCGCTGGATCCGCCCGTCCTCGTCCGCGATCACGATGCCGAACTCCAGCGGGTCGGGCACCCGCGTGAGCCCGACGGTGACCAGGGCGCCGTTCTCCTTGTGGAACCGGCACATCTCGGTCAGGTCCATGTCCGTCAGCGCGTCGCCGGAGATGACCAGGAAGGGGCTGTCCTTGAGCGCGTCCTCGGCGTTCTTCACGCTGCCCGCGGTGCCGAGCGGCATCTCCTCGGTCGCGTACTGCAGGAACATGCCGACGTCCTCGCCGTCACCGAAGTAGTTCCGCACCAGCGCCGCGAGGAACTGCACGGTGACGATGGTCTCCTCGAACCCGTGCCTCTTGAGCAGCCGCAGGACGTGCTCCATGATCGGCCGGTTCGCTACCGGCAGCAACGGCTTGGGCTGGTTGGCGGTCATTGGGCGGAGCCGAGTGCCCTCACCGCCCGCCATGACGACGGCCTTCAAGACGTAGCCGCTCCTTCCATGCCCGATTCCCTCACAAGGTCTCTTACCTGCGTGAGATACAGCATCGCCGCCCACCAGTACAAGGCGATACCCCAGATGGCGAACGCCCACCCGAGCACGCGGACGACCTCGGCCGTCGTCCCGCTGTGAGCTCCGAGGAACAACAAGGGAAACGCATACATAAGACACAAAGTTGCAGTTTTGCCAACAAAACTCACCTGGAGCGCACCGTAGACCGTGCGGCGCTGCAGCACGAGTAGGGCGACCCCCACGATCAGCTCCCGCCCGGCGATCGCGCCGAACAGCCACCACGGCATGATCCCGCGGACGGCCAGCGCGATGACCGTAGCGGCGATGTACAGCCGGTCGGCGGCCGGATCGAGCAGCGCGCCGAGCCTGCTTTGCTGGTTGAGCATCCGCGCCAGCTTCCCGTCGAGCCAGTCGGTGATGCCGGCCAGCCCGAGGATGCCCGCCGCGATCAGGTCGCTGGTCGCGGTCCGCGGGCCGAGAACCAGCCAAAGGAACACGGGAACGCCGAGCAGCCTGGCGGCGCTCAGGGCATTCGGCCAGGTAACGATTCGGTCACCCACGCCCTGATCCTAAGCGGAACCCGATCCAGGCGTACGACCGGGTAGGGCACTTAACCGCCCACTCCTCCGCAAAGTTCTCACGTACGTCGGCTCCGCTTTACCATCCGCTGCTGTGGTCACAAAAATGGGGGTCCGGATTCCACAAAATCGCGCACCCTAGCGGCGAAAGACTGGGGTTCCCGTCATTCGCCCGCCGTGCGAAAGTGGGCCCCATCGGGGTATTCGCACGAGGGGGTCCAGTTGAAATGCCACGCGTCATTGTCGTGGGCGGCGGCCTCATTGGCCTGGCCACGTCGCTGCTGATAGCGAAGCAGGGGCACGACGTCACCGTCCTGGAACGCGACCCTGAGCCGCCGCCGAAGACGCCGGAGGAGGCGACCGGCGACTGGGCCCGCCCGGGAGTCATGCAGTTCCGCCTGGTGAACTTCCTCCTGCCGCGGGGCAGGCAGCTGCTCGACGAGCACCTGCCCCAGGTGACGGCCCTGCTGGCCGCCTCGGGCGCCCCGCATCACAACGGACTCGCCACCATGCCGCCCAGCGTCACCGATCGTGCGCCGCGGCCTGGCGACGAGCGGTTCGCCACCCTGGCCGCGCGCCGTCAGCTGCTCGAGTACGCGATGGCCACCGTCGCGGAATCGGCCGTGGACGTCCGCCGCGACGTGCACGTCACCGGACTGCTGTCCGACGGGCGCCGACGGGTGACAGGCGTCCAGCTGCGCGGCTCTGAGCTCCCCGCCGACCTGGTCATCGACGCCTCGGGCCGCCGGTCGCCGCTGCCCGGCTGGCTGGCCGCCATCGGGGCCGACGCCCCTGCCGAGGAATCCGAAGACCTCGGCTTCGTCTACTACGGCCGCTTCTTCCAGGCGCCGCCCGACGCGGGCGGACCGCTGCCGATCCCTGCGGGCCTGTTCCACTACGACTCCTACTCGGTGCTCGTCCTCCCTTCGGACACCGGCACCTGGAGCGCGACGATCGTGCTCAGCGCGCGCGATCACGCGCTGCGGGGACTGCGCGAAGAGGCCGGCTTCACGAAGCTGATCAGCGCCTGCCCGATGCACGCCCCGATCCTGAACCTGAAGCCGATCACCGGGATGCTGGCCGCGGCCGGCATCTCCGACCGGCTGCGCCGGACCGTGATCTGCACGGCGCCGGTCGTGACCGGGCTGCTCACCGTCGGCGACTCGTGGGCATGCACGAACCCGTCGCTCGGCCGCGGCATTTCCATCGGCCTCATGCACGCACTGGCAACCGCGGAGGCCGTCGGCGCCCACCTCGACGATCCGGCCGCCCTGGCGGTGGAGCACGACCGGCTGACCAGGAAACGGGTCCTGCCGTGGTACCGGGCGACGACGCAGGTGGACCGGCAGCGCGCCGCCCAGGTCGCCGCGGCCATCGAAGGCCGCCCTCCGGCCCTAGCCCCGGCCAGCCCAGAGGTCCAGGTCGTGCAGGACGTCTCGGCCGCCATGATGGTGGACGCGGACGCCTTCCGCGCGTTCCTCGAGCTGACCTTCATGCTGGCGCTCCCGGAAGACCTCGTATCCCGCCCCGGTTTCGCCACCCACGTCAGGACCATCGCCGCGGCCCTGCCGCCGTCCCGGTTCCCGGGCCCAAACCGCCAGGAACTCCTGGCCATGCTGCCGTAGCAAGCAAGGCTGTCGTAGCAGCAGGCTGGCGGGCGGGCGCCGCGCTGCGGCCGCTTCTTGCTGTTATCATCGAAGGTTGGCTAACGCTGGGGATTTGGCCCCAAATAGGGGCCGGATCTTCAGCGCTAACGGGCCGCGCTTGCGCTTCTTGCTGTTATCAGCGGAGGGGTGCGGGCGGAGGGGTGCGGGGCGGAGGGGTGCGGGCGGAGGGGTTAGTGGCTAGTCGCGCCAGCGGTAGAGGTCGCGGAGGAGCGAGATTTCCGCGCCGTGGTGCAGCGCTTCGCGGTTGATGTGGAGGATAAGCTGCGCCATCGGCTCGGCGGCGAACGGGCCTTCGGCCTGGCCGATGGGGCGGGCCAGGCCCTCGGGGTCCAGGGCGGCGACGCCCGCCGCCCACGCGGCGTAGGCCGCGTCAAGGCGGGACAGCGCGGTGGCCGCGTCGCCCGGGTAGTCGTAGGTCTGGTAGCTGATCGCCGGGCCGCCGAAGTGGGACGCGGCGCGCTGGCCGAAGACGCCGACCTGCAGGTGGGCCAGCCGCCAGGCGATCGTCGTGACGGGCGACGGGTCCGGCTCCGGCCAGGCGTAGTCGCAGGTGAAGTCGCCGGAGCCGAAGGCGGTTTCGGCCTTGGAGGTGCCGCG
>NZ_JBARCR010000519.1:0-19034 GCF_049794275.1 Trebonia sp. | reverse complement strand
GGGCCGCGGAATACTGGCGCGGGCGCCGGCACGAAGGGCGCGGCGCCGGCCCTGGCCGCCCGCAGCCGCGACCCGTTCAGGCCATTCACCAGCGGCGCTCCGACCGAGGCCGTGGAAAGCCGCGTGCCATTCGGCCCGACGCTCGCGGGCAGGCCGCCGCCCAGCGGCAGCTCGGCGCAGCGGTCGGCCAGCCACCTGGCGGGCGGCCGGGCCCGCGGCTCGGTGGCGAGCGCCGCCACCACCAGCGGCAGCAGGGCCGCGGGAACGCCGGTAAGCTCCGCCTTCCCCTGCAGCACCCGGAAGAAGATCGTCTGGAAGGTCCCGCTGCCGTACGGCTGCCGCCCGGTCGCCGCGAACGCCACGGTCGCGCCCCAGGAGTGCACGTCGGACGCGCCGCTGCTCGCCTGGCCCTCGATGACCTCCGGCGCCAGGTACCCGGGCGTGCCCATCACCATGCCGGTCTGCGTCAGCCGCGTCGAGTCGGGGACGTGCGCGATGCCGAAGTCGATCACCACCGGCTGCCCGTCGACCAGCATCACGTTGCCAGGCTTGAGATCGCGGTGTACCACCCCGGCGGCGTGGATCGCGGCGATCGCCTCGGCCAGCCCCCCGGCCAGCCGGTCAAGCGCCTGCCCGCGCAGCGGGCCGTCCGTCCGCACGACGTCCTCGAGCGTGCGGCCGGGAACGTACCTGGTCACGATGTACGGCGCGTCGCCGGTGACGTCGGCGTCGAGGATCTCCGCGACGTACCGGCTGCGCACCCGCCGCATGGTCTCGACCTCACGGAGCAGGCGCCGCCTGGCGTTCGGGTCCGCCGCCACGGCAGGCCCGAGGATCTTGACCGCCACTGGCCGGCTTTCCGCGTCGCGGGCAAGGTAGACCACGCCCATGCCGCCTTCGCCGATCTTGTCGAGCAGGCGGTAAGGCCCGATCTTGCTCGGAAGCGCATCCAGTGCAGGCATCGTGCATTCAGATTACGTGCCGGTCCGAAGATTTTCTGTAAAGGGCAGATAACGGCGCTACGCGCCGGTGACGAGGCGGCGCAGGGCCTCGGCGGCCTGCGCGTTGTTCTCCGCGTGCACCACGAGCGCGCTGGCCAGCGCGCTCGCCCACTGCTGGAACGGCACGTTCTCCCTCGACAGCACCACGCCGCGGACCTCGCGGCAGATCTCGGCGGCGGGCTGCCCGTTCTTGACCGCGAGCGTCATGAGCTGGTCGCCGAGCCGCACCACCACCTTGGAGATCTCGCCGGGGCGGCCGCGCATCCGGTCGGACATCGAGCGCTCGCGCTCGACGGTCACGTAACCGGGCGGCAGCGCCTCGCTCAGCGACTTGGTGAGGACGCGCGTGTACACCGCCACGTCGGCGCTGTCCATCCGCAGCGCGGCCGTGACCATCTCGAGGGAAAGCGCGTCGTCAGGCTCAGTCACGGTCCAAGTATCGCACCTCAGCGCCCCTCGAAGGCGGCCTCACTGCGCTCGACGAAGCTGCGCATGCCCGTCTTCTGGTCCTCGGTGGCGAACAGCGCGGCGAACTGCAGCCGCTCGATCTCCAGGCCGGTGGCCAGGTCTACCTCGAGTCCCATGTTGACGGCCTGCTTGGCCGCGCGCAGCGCCAGCGCGGGCCCGGTGGCGTACCTGGCCACCATGTCCCGCGCGGCCTGGTAGACCTCCTCGTCGGGCACTACCGCGTCGGCCAGCCCGATCGCGAGGGCTTCGGCGGCGGCCACGTGCCTGCCGGTGAAGATCAGGTCCTTGGCCCGGGCCGGGCCGATCAGCCGCGGCAGCCGCTGCGTCCCGCCCGCCCCCGGGATGACGCCGAGCAGGATCTCGGGCTGGCCCACCTTCGCGCTCTCGCCGAGGACCCGGAAGTCTGCGCACAGCGCCAGTTCGAGGCCGCCGCCGAGCGCGTACCCTGTCACCGCCGCCACGACCGGCTTCGGGATGTCGGCGACGGCGCTGAACGCGGCCTGCAGCCGCGCCGACCGCTCGGCCATCTGCGGGTATCCGAGCTGCTCCATCTCCTTGATGTCAGCGCCCGCCGCGAACACTCGCTCACCGCCGTACAGGATGACCGTGCGAACGGCCGCGTCCTGGCTCACCTCGGCCGCCGCGGCGGCGATCTCCTCCTGGACCTGCGCGTTGAGCGCGTTCATCTTCGGCCGGTCCAGCCGGATTGTCGCGATAGCGTCCGCCACCTCGACCCGCACGAACTCGCCCAAGCTACCCACCTCCACACCCGTCACAGCTATGTCTCGCCGTAGCTTATTCGCCGCCACTGGACTAAGCTCTTAGCTAAGGGAGGGTACATTGGTCGCGGAGAGCAGCTCGCAGTTCAACATCCATGATGCGAAGACCAACCTGTCACGGATCATCGAGCGGGTCGAGCGCGGCGAGGAGATCATCATCAGCCGCGCGGGAACGCCTGTCGCCAAGGTGGTCCCGTTGAGCCGTGCCGTCCACCGGACGGCACGTGGCTCGCTGCGGGGCAAGCTCGTCATGGCGCCGGACTGGGATTCCCGCGAAGTCAACGACGCCATCGCCGGCGACTTCGGGACCGCGCCGTGAGCCTGTTGCTCGACACGCACGTCGTGCTCTGGTGGCTGGCCGACGACCCCGCGCTTGCCGACGACATCAAGGACCGGCTCGATCACGAGCCGGACGTCTACGTCAGCGCGGCGACTGTCTGGGAAGTGGCCATCAAGCAAGCGATCGGCAAACTCCCCGAACCCGCCGGGCTCCCGGAACGGATCCAGGAGAGCGGGTTCCGGCATCTGCCTATCGGCCTCGACCACGCGATTACCGCAGGGCGCCTGCCTATGATCCACCGCGACCCATTCGACAGAATGCTGGTCGCTCAAGCCCAGTGCGAGGACCTGACCCTAGTCACCCGGGACGAAAACTGCCGTAGGTACAGGGTCGCCATTCTCCCGGCCTGAACAGGCCAGGCCGGTCTGCGGGCTGAAGAAGCAAACAGCTCGCGGTATGAGAGTGCGCCTCCATTGGAACGGCTTGTGAAATCCTGCACAAAGCGCTTCCGCGGAAACGTCGTGGATGCGGAAGCCCGGCGCGGAATTCGGAGGCGGAGCGTCGCCGTCATGGGCATCTTGAACGGCTAACGCTGTACCGCAGGGATGGTGCGCGGTTATGGTAACCGCTGTGGAACGGTCTGCGGTGACCGGCGCGACGGGGAGCATACACGGCTTTCCGGCCGCGCTGACCAGTTTCGTGGGCCGGGCCGGGGTGGTGGACGAAATCGCCGGCCAGCTGAGTCAGTACCGGCTGGTGACGGTGACCGGCCCTGGGGGCGCCGGGAAGACGCGGCTGGCCGGCGAGGTAGCGAAGCGGGTGGCGGGCCGGTTCGCTGACGGGGTGTGGCTGGCGGAGCTGGCGGCGGTGCGGGACCCGGCGAAGGTGGCGGCCGCGGTGGCGTCGGCGCTGGGGATCCGGGAGCTGCCCGCGGTGGCGGCGGCCGATGCGCTGGCGCAGACGCTGGCGCGGCGGCAGTTGCTGCTGGTGCTGGATAACTGCGAGCAGGTGATCGACGCGGCGGCGGAGCTGTGCGGCAGGCTGCTGCTCGGCGCCGATGACGTGCGGGTGCTGGCCACCAGCCGGGAGCCGCTGCAGATAGCCGGGGAGGCACGGTACCGGCTGGCGCCGCTGACCCTGCCCGACCCGGATAATCCGGCGGATCCTGACGGGTCGGAGGCGGTGGCGCTGTTCGCGGACCGGGCCCGCAGGGCTGACGCGAGTTTCGCGCTGGACGGGGAGACCGCGCCGGTGGTGGCGCGGCTGGTGGCGCGGCTGGATGGGATGCCGCTGGCGATTGAGCTGGCGGCGGCGCGGGTCGAGGCGCTGGGCGTGGCGCAGCTGCTGGACCGGATCGATGACCGGTTCATCCTGCTGGAGGCGGGGGATCGGCTCGCGGCGGCCCGGCAGCGGTCGCTGGCGGCCACCGTGGAGTGGAGTTACCGGCTGTTGGATGAACGGGAGCGGCGGGTGTTCCGCGCGGTGTCGGTGTTCCCGGGGCCGTTCACGCTGGAGGGGGCCGAGGCGGTCGCGGGGCCTGGCGCCGGGCCCACTGTGCTGCATCTGGTGGACTGCTCGCTGCTGGTCCCGCCGCGGCCCGGCCCGGATGGCCGGTCCCGGTATGTGATGCTGGAGACGCTGCGGGCCTACGGGGCGGGGCTGCTGGCCGAGGCCGGCGAGGGCGACGCAGTTGCGGCGGGGCTGGCGGGGTACGCGTTGCGGGTGGCCGAGGACGCCATGTCGGGGCTGATGGCAGGCACCAGCGAGGTGACCGCGGCTCGGCGGCTGGATGCCGAGAGCGCCACCATGCGCCAGGTGCTGGACTGGGCGATGGAACACGGTGCGGCCGTGGCGCCGCCGCTGGCGGCCGCGCTGGCCTGGTGGTGGCAGATCCGTGGCCGGCTGGCGGGTCAGGTGCCGCTACTGCGCGCGGCCGTCGACCGCGCCGCCGTGGGCAGCGACTCGTGGTGCGCCGGTCACATCTGGCTCGGGCAGGCGTCGCTGGATTCTGCCGATCCGGCCGGGGCGCTGCGCCACTTCACCGCGGTCCGCGACGCCATCGGGGACCGCGGGCCGTTCCCGCTGCTGGCCAGGTGCCTGAGCGGCCGGTCCGCGACGTTGCTGACCATGGGCCGGATTGCCGAGGCGACCGAGGATGCCCGCCGTGCCGTGGCCCTGGCCCGGGACGGTGATTACCCGCTCGGCGAGGCGCTGGCCCTGGCGGCCCTCGGTCTGGTCGCCTGCGTCGCCGACGACCGCGTCGGCGCCGTGCAGCTGGCCCGGCGGGCAGAGCAGATCATGGCCGGCCTGCACGGCCCGATGGCCCGGGTGTGCGGCCACATCCTGACCACGGTGCTCATCGCGGCTGGCGACCTGGCCGCCGCCGAGCGGATTTGCGCGTCGGCCCTGGCCGGGGCCCGGGACGCGGGCGACCTGTCGAGTCTGGGGAACCTGCTGGAGAAGATGGTGGTCCTCGACCTCAGCACGGGCCGTTACGAGGACGCCGCCACACACCTGCGGGAAGGACTCCAGACCGCTTTGCGGACCGGCTCACGGGCCAGGGTGCTCGATGACCTGGACTGCTGCGGGTACCTGTGCGCCTTGACCGGACGCAGCGCCGAGGCCGTCACGGTATGGGCGGCGGTGGTCGCGCTGCAGGGGCGCGAGGGGTTCTCGGTCCCGTCACACCCGGATGTGCCCGAGGGCTGGTTCGAACGGCAGGAACCGCTGGGCGAAGCCCGGCGGGCCCTCGGGCCGGACCGGGCGCGGGCGGCAGGGGAACGCGGCGCGGCGATGAGCCTGGCCACCGCGGGCGAGTACGCCCTCTTGCTCACCGCCGCCGGCCCGCAGCCGCCGGCCGCGGCACCGGGCACGGAAGGGCTCAGCCCCCGGGAGCGGGAGCTGATCACCCTGGTGGCCCAGGGCCACACCGATGCGCAGATCGCCGGCCAGCTGTCCATCAGCGTGCGCACGGTCAGCTCGCACCTGGACCGCATCCGCGATAAGACCGGATGCCGGCGCCGCGCCGACCTTACCCGCCTAGCCCTTAGCGCCGGCCTGGTCTAACGCAGCCCTGGTGTTGCGCAGCCTGCGCCTGGCCGGGCAGCTGCCCGCCATGCGGTGTGGGTGATTCCACCCCGGACATGGTTGCCGGGAAAGAGGGGCGAAACGACCCCTGCCGCGGACCCGGCGAGGCGAGCGAACCTATGGCTGAGGGCCGGAAACCCGGCCAGTTCTTAGCAGATAGGACAAGACGATGACCGCGCAACTTACCCACGAGGGAATTCAGGCCCGGACGACAGAGCCGGCCACCCCGGCTGGCCGCGGGCGGCTCCGGGAAGCGTGCCACCGGATCCACCTGGCCATTCAGGAGATGAACCACGCGTCCCGGCGGGTCGTGGAGCTGCAGGCGCCATGGACCGTTGACGAGCAGTGGCACCGCAAGTGACCATCGGGGGCATGGAGTCGTTCGCGGGAAAGCTGGCAGTGCTGACCGGCGGGGGCTCGGGGATAGGCCGCGAGCTGGTCCGCCAGCTCGCGGCGCAGGGATGCTCGGTCGCGACCTGCGACCTGAATCCCGACACCATCGCGGTGACCGCGGCCACGGCGTGGGCAGCCGCCCCGCCCGGCGTCCAGGTCACCAGCCATGTCTGCGACGTCTCCGACGAGGCGCAGGTCCAGCGGTTCCGCGACGAGCTGCTCGAGCAGCACGCCAGCGATCACGTCGACCTGGTCTTCAGCAATGCGGGCGTCTTCGGCGGCGCCAGCTTCGTCAACGGCTCCCGCCAGGAGTGGGAGCGCACCTTCGCCATCAACTGGTGGGGCACGTATCTCTGCGCTCGCGCGTTCCTGCCGCTGCTGATCGCGAGCGGCGACGGCGTCCTGGTCAACATCAGCAGTGTGGCCGGTTTCTGGGCCACGGCAGGCCCTGGCGCGCCGCCGATCACCGCTTACAGCACGTCGAACTTCGTCATCAAGGGCTTCTCCGAAGCGCTCATCGAAGACCTGCGCTCCAATGCGCCGCAGGTCCGGGTTGTCGTGGTCATGCCCGGTGTCGTGAACACCGACATCGCCGAGAACTCCCGCCGCGCCCTCGGCCTGCCAGGGTGGGAGCAGCTGAGCGACGCCGAACTGCTGGAGCAGATCCCCGAGATCGGGCGGGCCGTGCTCATCGGGATGGGCCTGCTGACCGAGGACTTCTCGGCCGATGACCTGCGCCAGGCCATCCCGCGGCTGAAAAGCGAATTCCAGGGCAAAGGGTTCCTCCCGGCCCAGGCGGCGACCATCATCCTGGACGGGGTGCGATCCGGAGCGTGGCGGATCCTCGTCGGCGAGGACGCCAAGATGCTCGACGAGCAGGTGCGCGCGAACCCTGAGGCCCCCTTCAACTACGACGGCTACGCGGAGATGTTCGGCCCCCTGATAGCACAAGCACAAGCGGAAGCGTCAGGAACGCCGCAGCCCTAGCCGCGGCCTTACCTCAGGTCGCCGTTGGTCATGCCGGCCGGGGCGTCCGGGTAGGTGACCAGGCCCAGTTCAGCGCGGCTGGCGAGCAGCTCGTGATTGGGGAGCACCCGGACGGTGTAGCCGAACGGGCCCGGGCGGCCCAGTTCGACCGCGCCGGAGAAGCGGGCGTGCTGTCCCGGCACAGGTTCGTCCGCCTGCAGGGTGACGTAGCAGGGATCGACGATCTCGTCGTTGTCGCCCGGCGCCCCGTAGACGACCTCGACCGAGACGTCAGACGGGCTGAGCGGGCCGAGCGCGGCGGTGACGCGGACGTCGAGGACCGCGCCGAGGCTCGGCTCGGCGCCGTCGGCCTCGACGTGCTCGATCCGCACCGACGGCCAGGCCTCGCGGACGCGCTGGGTCCAGGCGGCGAGGTCGCGGCCGGCGTGGAAACTGGAGGCCGCCAGGGCGCGCGACGACTCCGCGGCGGGCGCGTACAGGGTCGTCACATACTCGCGGACCATGCGGTCGGCCTGGACGAGCGGGCCGAGGCTGCGGAAATTGTGCCGCACCATCTCGATCCAGCCGCCGGGGATGCCGTCGTGGTCGGTGTCGTAGAACAGCGGCGCGACAGACTTGGCGAGCAGCTCGTACAGCGCGGAGGCCTCGAGCTCGTCGCGGCGCGCGGGGTCGGTCACGCCGTCGGCGGTGGGGATCTCCCAGCCGTTGCCGCCGTCGTACCACTCGTCCCACCAGCCGTCCCGCACCGAGACGTTCAGGCCGCCGTTGAGTGCGACCTTCATGCCGGAGGTGCCGCAGGCCTCGAGCGGGCGCAGCGGGTTGTTGAGCCAGACGTCACAGCCCTGCACGAGGTAGCGGGCGAGCGCCATGTCGTAGTCGGGCAGGAAGACGATGCGGCGGCGGACGGCCTCGCTGTCGGCGAACCTGACCATCTGCTGGATCAGCCGCTTGCCGCCTTCGTCGGCGGGGTGGGCCTTGCCGGCGATGACGATCTGCAGCGGCCGGTCGGGGTCCAGCAGGAGCCCGGAGAGCCGCTGCGGGTCGTTGAGCATGAGGGTCAGCCGCTTGTACGACGGCACCCGGCGGGCGAACCCGATGGTCAGCACGTCCTCGTCCAGGACGTCGTCGATCCAGGTGAGCTCGGCGCCCGAGGCGCCGCGCTGACGCCAGGAGTCCCGCAGCCGCCGCCTGGTCTCGGTGACCATCGTGGCGCGGAGCTGGCGGCGGATCTCCCACAGCCGCGCGGCGTCGGCCGCGGCGGCGTCACCAAGCTCGGAGACCTTGCTGGCTTCCCAGGTGGGGGCGTGTACGCCGTTGGTGATCGAGCCAATCGGCACCTCGGAGGTGTCGAAGCCGGGCCACAGCCCGGCGAACATCTCGCGGCTGACCTGGCCGTGCAGCCGGGAAACGCCGTTGACCCGCTGGGCGAGCCGCATGCCCATCACGGCCATGTTGAACACGTGCGGGTCCCCGCCCGGGTAGGTTTCCGCGCCGAGCGTGAGGACCCGGTCCAGCGGCAGCGTCTCGCCGGCGGCGTCCTGGGCGAAGTACCGCTCGATGAGGTCGCGGGGAAACCTGTCGATGCCGGCGGGCACCGGCGTGTGGGTGGTGAACACGGTGCCGGCGCGGCACAGTTCGAGTGCCTCGTCGAAGGTCAGCCCGGCCACCGTGTACTCGCGGATCCGCTCGAGGCCGAGGAAGCCCGCGTGGCCCTCGTTGGTGTGGAACACCTCGGGCTCGGCGTGGCCGGTGATGGCGCAGAAGGCCCGCACGGCGCGGACGCCGCCGATGCCGAGCAGCAGTTCCTGGCGCAGCCGGTGCTCGCTGCCGCCGCCGTAGAGCCGGTCGGTGACCTCGTGCAGCGCGGGCTCGTTCTGCTCTACGTAGGAGTCGAGCAGCAGCAGCGGCACCCGCCCGACCTGCGCGAGCCAGACCTGGGCGGTGAGCAGCTTGCCGCCGGCCAGGATCACGCTGACCAGCACCGGGTCGTTCGTCTCAGGGTCGCGCAGCAGGGTGAGCGGCAGGCCGTTCGGGTCGTCGGCCGGGTAGCGCTCGGTCTGCCAGCCGTCGGCGGACAGCGACTGGGTGAAGTAGCCGTGGCGGTAGAGCAGCCCCACGCCGATAACGGGGACGCCCAGGTCGCTGGCCGACTTAAGGTGATCCCCTGCCAGGATGCCGAGGCCGCCGGAGTACTGCGGGAGCACGGCGGTGATGCCGTACTCCGGGGAGAAGTACGCGATCGCGTTCGGCAGCGTGCCCGCGGCGGCCGGCGCGCCGGACTGGTACCAGCGCGGCTCGCCGGTGTACTGGCGCAGGTCGGCCACCGCTGCGTCCATGCGGCGCAGAAAGTCCTCGTCGGCAGCCAGGCCGGCGAGCCTTCCCGGCCGCAGCGTGCTCAGCATGGCTACCGGGTCGCCACTGGACGCGGCCCACCCCGCCGGGTCTATCGACTCGAAGAGCTCAACCGTCGGCGGGTGCCAGGACCAGCGCAGATTGAGCATCAAGTCATGCAGCGGCGCGAGCGGCTGCGGAAGCGTCACGCGGACCGTGAAACGTCGGATCGCTCTCACGGGGAGTCATCATAAGCGGCCGCGGGACGTGCCCGCGGCCCATTGTCGGGCAGGGTCGTCACAACCCCTGGCCCGCTGGAATTCCCGGATCAGGACTGGGTACGGTTGCGGCGTGATCGGACGCATTCCCATCCTTGACGTCCAGCCTGTGGTGGACTGCGCGCGCCGCCCGGCCAAGGCGGTCGCCGGCGAGACTTTTCAGGTCAGCGCCACCGTCATCAGGGAAGGGCACGGCGCGCTCGGCGCCGGCGTGGTTTTGCGAGATCCGGCGGGCAGACCGAGCCCGCTGGTGCGGATGCGCCCGCTGGCACCGGGGACGGACCGGTACGGCGCCGAGGTCACGGTGACGGAAGAGGGCACCTGGCAGTTCCATGTCGAGTCGTGGAGCGATCCGATCGCGGCCTGGCACCACGACGCGGCCATCAAGGTCCCGCTGGGCCAGGACGTGGAGCTGATGCTGACCGAGGGCGCGCTGCTCTTCGAGCGGGCGGCCCGCTCGATCAGGCAACCGCCCGGCGCCGCCAGGCCCGCCGCGGCCAGGACCGCGCTGAACGCGCTCGCCAGGAAGCTGCGGGACCGGGGCGTGCCACCCTGGGACCGGCTGGCGGCCGCCGAGACGCGAGAGATCAGGGAGATCCTCGCCAGGTACCCGCTCCGCCAGCTGCTCACCAGGTCCGCTAGGTATCCGGTGCTGGTGGACCGGCTGCGGGCGCTGTACAGCTCCTGGTACGAGTTCTTCCCGCGGTCAGAGGGAGTGCAGTTCGACCCGCTGGGCCGCAGGGAGCCGGAGCCTGGGACGCTGCGCACCGCCGCACGCCGGCTCGAGGCGATCGCGGACATGGGCTTCGACGTCGTTTACCTGCCGCCCGTCCACCCGATCGGGACCACGTTCCGCAAGGGGCGGAACAACACGCTCGAGGCCAGGCCAAGCGACCCCGGCTCGCCCTGGGCGATCGGCGCCCCCGAGGGCGGGCACGACGCGATCCACCCGGACCTCGGCACGTTCGCGGACTTCGACGCGTTCGTGTCCCGGGCCAGGGACCTCGGGCTCGAAGTGGCGATCGACCTGGCACTGCAGGCGTCGCCCGACCACCCATGGGTGAAAGAGCACCCAGAGTGGTTCACCACGCGGGCCGACGGGTCGATCGCGTACGCGGAGAACCCGCCGAAGAAATACCAGGACATCTACCCGCTCAACTTCGACAACGACCCCCAGGGCATTTACGCGGAGGTATTGCGGACGGTCCGGCTATGGATGGACCACGGCGTGCGGATCTTCCGGGTCGACAACCCGCACACCAAGCCGCTCCGGTTCTGGGAGCGGCTGCTCGCCACGATCCGGCAGACCGATCCCGACGTGCTGTTCCTTGCCGAGGCGTTCACCAGGCCGGCGATGATGGCCACGCTCGCGAAAGTCGGCTTCCACCAGTCGTACACCTACTTCACCTGGCGCAACAGCAAGGACGAGCTGACCGAGTACATGCGGGAGCTGGCCGGTCCCGCAGCCGCCTACATGCGCCCGAACTTCTTCGCCAATACGCCCGACATCCTGCACGAGTACCTTCAGCACGGCGGACCGCCCGCATTCAAGATTCGTGCCGTCCTGGCAGCCATGCTTAGCCCTTCCTGGGGTATCTATTCCGGATATGAGCTGTGTGAGAACACACCGCTGCGCCCAGGCAGCGAGGAGTACCTGGACTCGGAGAAATACCAGTACCGGCCCAGGGGCTGGGAGACCGCGGCGCGGGACGGACTCGGGATAGCCCCGTTGATCACAGATCTGAATCGGATCAGGAAATCTCATCCGGCGGTGCACTGGCTGCGTAATCTACGGTTTCATCACGTGGATCAGCCAGACCTGATCTGCTTCTCCAAGCGCGTGCCGGACCGGGAGATAACCGGCGCCGGGACCAGCGCCGGAAGCACCTACGGGGCAGGTACCATCGCGGAGAGATCCTCCGCACAGGCAGCGCCGCAGGCGGCGGAACAGGGCGGCGTGGCCGGGGACACCGTCCTGGTCGTAGTGAATCTTGACCCGCACCAGGCCAGAGAGGCCACGGTCTGGCTTGACATGCCCGCGCTCGGCATGGATTGGCCCGAGGGGTTCACCGTCAAGGACGAACTCGACGGCGAATCGTACCGGTGGGGACAGGCCAACTACGTACGCCTCGACCCAGCCTGGCGCCCCGCACACATCTTCACCGTTACGCGTGACCTGGCATGACGGATTAGCCTTGGCATGTGTAGGCCGCGCATATCCAGGAGAAGCAAGCAGTGACAGAGCACGAGCCGGCAGCCGGCTGGTCAGTTGCCCGGCAGGACAGCATCTCGCCGCTCGCGAGCACCACCGGCTCGTTCGCCGCGGTGCCGAACGAGCCGGTGCCCGACTTCGCCCTCGACCGGCCGCGGGACCCCGAGTGGTACCGGCGCGCGGTCTTCTACGAGGTGCTGATCCGCGGCTTCCAGGACGCCAGCGGCGACGGCACCGGCGACATCAGGGGCCTCACGTCGCGACTGGACTACCTGCAGTGGCTGGGGATCGACTGCATCTGGCTGCTGCCGATCTACGACTCCCCGCTCCGTGACGGCGGCTATGACATCGCCGACTTCATGCGGGTCCTCGACGACTACGGGAACATCGCCGACTTCGTCGAACTGGTCGAGGAGGCGCACAAGCGCGGCATCCGGGTCATCGCCGACCTGGTCATGAACCACACCAGCGACCAGCACTCGTGGTTCCAGGCGAGCCGCACCGACCCGGACGGCCCCTTCGGCGACTTCTACGTCTGGTCCGACGACCCGGATAAGTACGCCGACGCGCGGATCATCTTCGTCGACACCGAGACCTCGAACTGGACGTTCGACCCCGTGCGCGGCCAGTACTACTGGCACCGGTTCTTCTCCCACCAGCCGGACCTGAACTTCGAGAACCCCAGGGTCCAGGACGCGATGATCGAGGTGCTCAGGTTCTGGCTCGACCTTGGCATCGACGGCTTCCGGCTAGACGCCGTGCCCTACCTCTACGAGCGGGAGGGCACCAACTGCGAGAACCTCAAGGAAACGCACGAGTACCTGAAGCGGATCCGCGCCGAGGTGGACAGGCTGTACCCGGACCGCGTGCTGCTCGCCGAGGCCAACCAGTGGCCCGCCGACGTGGTGCAGTACTTCGGCGACCCGGAGACCGGCGGCAACGAGTGCCACATGGCTTTCCACTTCCCGCTGATGCCGCGCATTTTCATGGCCGTGCGCCGCGAGCAGCGCTACCCGATCTCGGAGATCATGGCCCAGACGCCGAAGATCCCCGGGGGCTGCCAGTGGGGCATCTTCCTGCGCAACCACGACGAGCTCACGCTGGAGATGGTCACCGACGACGAGCGGGACTACATGTACACGGAGTACGCCAAGGACCCGCGGATGAAGGCGAACATCGGCATCAGGCGGCGGCTGTCCCCGCTGCTCGACAACGACCGCAACCAGCTCGAGCTGTTCACCGCGCTGCTGCTCAGCCTGCCCGGCTCGCCCGTCATGTACTACGGCGACGAGATCGGCATGGGCGACAACATATGGCTCGGCGACCGGGACGGCGTGCGCACGCCCATGCAGTGGACGCCCGACCGGAATGGCGGCTTCTCGAGCTGCGACCCGCAGCGCCTGTACCTGCCGCCGGTCATGGACCCGATCTACGGCTACCAGTCGCTGAACGTCGAGGCCCAGCAGCGCATCCCGCAGTCGCTGCTGCACTGGACCCGCCGGATGATCGAGATCAGGAAGCGGCACCCCGTCTTCGGGCTCGGCGCCTACGACGAGCTCGCCTCGAGCAACCCGAGCGTGCTCGCCTTCGTCCGCGAGTACGACGCGGCGGGCACCATGGCGGCGCAGCGGCTGCTCGGGGAGCACGGCGCCGCCTGGGAGCACGACGCGAGCGACCAGATCCTGTGCGTCAACAACCTGTCGAGGTTCCCGCAGCCGGTCGAGCTTGACCTGCGCAGGTTCATGGGCGTCACGCCGGTGGAGTGCATGGGCGGCGTGACGTTCCCGCGGATCGGCGAGCTGCCGTACCTGCTGACGCTGCCAGGACATGGCTTCTACTGGTTTCAGCTTCCCGCTGTGAGGGAGGAACATGACCGATAGGCCGGCCAACGGCCCAGGTCGGCACCTGCGATAGAACAGGGGCAGCCGGGTCCGTAAGCGGCACCCCATGGGATGAGCGAGGCCGATGGCTTTCGAGGAAGCTCTAGCGACGTGGCTGGTCAAGCAGCGGTGGTTCGCCGGCAAAGGGCGCGGGCTGCGAGATCTCGCGATCGTCGCGGATACCGAGGTCGTCGGCGGCGATCCTGAACTGCGGCACCTGATCGTCACCGTCTCCTACGACACGACCGTCGACTACTACCAGGTGCTGACCGGGCTGCGCCACGAGCTGCCTGACGAACTGCAGCACGCGCACATAGGCCCGTCCGACGACGGACGGCAGGCGTACGACGGGCTGCACGACGCCGAGCTCACCAGGACGCTGCTCGCGGGCATCGCCGCCGACGAGTCGATCGGCAGGCTGCGGATGCGGACGATACCCGGCGCCTCCTTCGAGACCGGGCTCGACAGCCTGGTGCTCGGCGGCGAGCAGAGCAACACCAGCCTGGTGTACGGCGAGGAGTCGATCCTCAAGGTGTTCCGGCGACTGTCCCCCGGCCCCAACCCGGACCTCGAGGTGACCACCGCCCTCGCGCGGCTGGGATCGCAGCACGTCGCCGAGCCGTTCGGCTGGATCGAGACCACGCTGGACGGCGTCCCCACCAGCCTGGCGATCCTGTCCAGGTACCTGCGGCTGGCCTCCGACGGCTGGTCACTCGCGGCGACGAGCGTGCGTGACCTGTACGCGATGGAGGACGGCACGGGCGACGGCGTGCGGGCGGCCGAGGCCGGCGGCGACTTCGCCGGCGAGGCGTACCGGCTCGGCATCGCCACCGCCCAGGTACACGCCGACCTGGCCGCCGCGTTCGGCGCCGACGTGCTCGGCGACGGCGTGCTGCGCGAGCTGACCGAGCAGATGTTCTGGAAGCTCGACCTGGCGGAGGCCGCGGTGCCCGAGCTCGGCAGGTACGGCGAGATGCTCGGCGACGCCTACTCCAGCCTGGCCAAGCTGCGGGACCCGATCCCGGTGCAGCGCGTGCACGGCGACTACCACCTGGGCCAGGTGATGCGCACGACGGAGACCGGCTGGGTAGTGCTCGACTTCGAGGGCGAGCCGGCCACCCCGCTCGCGCAGCGCCGCGCCCGCTCCTCCCCGCTGCGCGACGTGGCCGGGATGCTCCGCTCCTTCGACTACGCCGCCAGGCACCAGCTCATCGGCCACCCGGAGCAGTTCGGCCTCAACGCGGTCGCCGGCGACTGGGTGCGGCGGAACGCGAGCGCCTTCTGCGCCGGGTACGCGGAAGCGGGCGGCCAGGACCCGGACGAGAACGACGTGCTGCTGCGGGCGCTGCAGCTCGACAAGGCAGTGTACGAAGTACTGTACGAGGCAAGGCACCGGCCGTCCTGGCTGCAGATTCCGCTTGACTCACTCGCGGAGTTCTAGATGACACACGACTTGTCCACTTCGACGTCAGCGGGAAAGCCCGCTCCAGGCACGGGCGGCGTATCCCTGCGCGAGATCGAGCGCGTGGTCGCCGGCCAGCACCACGATCCGCACTCGGTGCTCGGCGCGCACCTCGGCCCGCACGGCGTGACGATCCGCGCGCTGCGGCCGCTCGCCGAGTCGGTCACCGTGGTGCTGCCGGACGGCCGCCGGTTCCCGATGCCGCACCGTCACCAGGGCGTGTTCGAGGTGACGCTGCCGGAGCCGCAGGCATCCGTTCCCGAGTACCTGCTCGAAGTCACGTACCCGGGAGAATCATCCGGAACGTACGCGGCCGGCTCCACGGCGCTTCAGGACGACCCGTACCGGCACCTCCCCACGCTCGGCGAGTTCGACTTGCACCTGATCGCCGAGGGCAGGCACGAGCAGCTGTGGACGGTGCTCGGCGCACGGCCGCGCGGCACCGGCACCGCGTTCGCGGTATGGGCGCCGAACGCGCGCGGCGTCCGGGTGAGCGGCGACTTCAACTTCTGGGACGGCCGCACCCACCCGATGCGCTCCCTTGGCGGCGCCGGGGTGTGGGAGCTTTTCATCCCTGGCGTGGGCGCTGGCACGCGGTACAAGTACTCGATCTGCGGGCCGGACGGCGAGTGGCGGGAGAAGGCCGACCCGATGGCGGTGCTCGCCGAGACCCCGCCGGCCACCGCCTCCGTGGTGTACGAGTCGGCGTACGAGTGGGCCGACGCGGACTGGATGACCGCGCGGGCGGCGCGGCAGCCGGTGACCAGCGCGATGAGCGTCTACGAGGTGCACCTCGGCTCATGGCGGCCCGGGCTGTCCTACCGCCAGCTGGCCGGCGAGCTCGCCGCCTACGTGACCGACATGGGCTTCACCCACGTGGAGTTCCTGCCCGTCGCCGAGCATCCGTTCGGCGGTTCGTGGGGCTACCAGGTCACCTCGTACTACGCGCCGACCTCGCGGTACGGCTCGCCTGACGACTTCAGGTACCTGGTGGACATGCTGCACCAGGCCGGCATCGGGGTGATCGTCGACTGGGTCCCCGCGCATTTCCCGCGCGACTCCTGGGCGCTCGCGGAATTCGACGGCACACCGCTGTACGAGCACGCCGACCCGCGGCTGGGGGCGCACCCGGACTGGGGCACGCTGGTGTTCAACTACGGCCGCTCCGAGGTCAGGAACTTCCTGGTCGCCAACGCCATCTACTGGCTGGAGGAATTCCACATCGATGGCCTCCGGGTCGACGCGGTCGCGTCGATGCTCTACCTGGACTACTCGCGGCAGCCCGGCCAGTGGACGCCGAACGCGTACGGCGGCCGGGAGAACCTGGACGCCATCTCGTTCCTCCAGGAAACCAACGCGACCTGCTACAAGCGGGTGCCGGGCATCATGATGATCGCCGAGGAGTCCACCGCGTGGCCCGGCGTCACCAGGCCAGTGCACCTCGGCGGCCTCGGCTTCGGCTTCAAGTGGAACATGGGCTGGATGAACGACACGCTCGATTACATGCGGCGGGACCCGATCTTCCGCCAGTACCACCACAACGAGCTGACGTTCTCGCTGGTCTACGCGTTCTCGGAGAACTTCGTCCTGCCGCTCTCGCACGACGAGGTGGTGCACGGGAAAGGCTCGCTGCTCGGCAAGATGCCCGGCGACGAATGGCGCAAGTTCGCGGGCCTGCGGGCGCTGCTCGCCTACATGTGGGCGCACCCGGGGAAGCAGCTGCTGTTCATGGGCTCGGAATTCGGCCAGAACAGCGAGTGGTCGGAGACGAACGGCCTGGACTGGTGGGTGCTGCAATACCACTTCCACTCGGGCGTGCAGCGCATGGTGCGGGACATGAACGCCGCGTACCGGTCGTCGCCCGCCTTCTGGTCGCAGGACACCATCCCCGACGGCTTCTCCTGGATCGACGCCAACGACGCGCACGGCAACGTCCTGTCGTTCCTGCGGTTCGGCTCGCAGGAGCACGGCGTCCCCGTGCTGGCGTGCGTGGCCAACTTCTCCGCGATGCCGCACAACGACTACCGGATCGGCCTGCCGCTGGCCGGCCGCTGGCGCGAGGTGCTCAACACCGACGCCACCGTCTATGGCGGCAGCGGCGTCGGCAACCTGGGCGCCGTCAACGCGGTCCCGAAGCCCTGGCACGGCCGCCCGGCCTCCGCGTCGATCGCCCTGCCGCCGTTCGGAGTGCTCTGGCTGACCCCCGAGCGGTAGCCCCAGACCGGTAGCAGGGATCGCTAGGCTACGGATGTGCAGACGTGGGAGGCGATCCGTTCCCGGCGGAACGTGCGGTCGTTCGAGGACCGGCCGATCGCCGACGACCATCTCGACGAGATCCTTGAGTCCGGCCGCAGGTCGCCGTCCTCGCAGAACTGGCAGCCCTGGGACTTCATCCTGGTGCGGCAGCGCGAGCAGCTGCTGCAGCTCGCGCACGTGTGGCGGGGCGCCGGCCACGTGGCGCACGCGGCCGCGGCGATCGCGCTGATCGCGCCGCTGCCGAAGGACGAGCGGCAGCGGAACCGGGTGCAGTACGACCTCGGCCAGGCCACGATGAGCATCATGCTCGCGGCGGCCGGCCTTGGCATCGGCAGCGGTCACGCGAGCGTCAGCGACCAGGACCTCGCGCGCGGCCTGCTCGGCTTTCCCGGCGACAGGTTCTGCGCTTACCTGATCTCGCTCGGCTACCCGGCCGATCGCCCGCTGACGCTGATCCGCCACCCGGACCGCCGCCCGTTCGACGAGGTCGTGCACCGCGACCGCTGGTTACCTGCTTCCGAAATCCATGGCGTTTCCGTCGTGATAGCAACGGAAACGCCATGGATTTAGCAGCCGTTACGTGACGGGCACGATCTTCGCGCCGGCCACCTGGCCGTCGGCGATGTCAAGCACGCCAAGCGTGCCGTGCGGCTGGCGGCGGCGGTCGGTGGGCGAGCCCGGGTTGAAGATCCGGAACCCGCCGTCAGCGGAGGCGACGTCCAGCGGGATGTGCGAGTGGCCGAACACAACCAGGCTGGCGTCGGGGAACCGGCCCCGCAGCCGGGCCAGCCGTCCGGCGGCAGGCCCGCTGTCGTGCACCATCGCGACCCGCAGGCCGTCCACCGTCACGACAGCGGTCTCCGGCGCGCCCCAGGCCGCCACGTCGGGGCCGTCGTTGTTGCCCATGACCGCGGTCACCGGCGCGTACTGAGCAAGCTCGTCGAGCACCGCCGCCGTGCACACGTCACCCGCGTGCAGGATCAGGCCGGCGCCGCGCAGCCACGAGGCGACCGCGGGCGGGCAGGATTTCCACCGCCGCGGCGCGTGCGTGTCGGACAGGACGACTACGCGACGCGTCGCGGGCCCTTTTCCGGCTGCTGGATCGAGGGCAGCACCGAAGTCAGCGCGGAACTAGTTTCCTTCACTTGCTTCTTCTGCTTCGCCTGTTCCTCCGCGTGCGCGATGGCGGGGGCCATCCGGGAGACGATGTCACGGCGTCTGCGGCCCGTCTGGACCGCCTTGAGCACACGGTCCAGCAGGTACAGCAGCCCGGCGATGAGGACAACGGCGACGACGGCAATCACGAGCATGCGCATCAGGTTCCCAGTAGTAGACAGGACAACCACATCGTGCGATGCAGGGGTGAGGATTACCTCAATATTAGCTGTTCACAGCAGCTCAATGAGCCACCCGGGTCCCGCGACGCTGGCGCCGAGCGCCGCGCAGCGGCGGCGGAGCTCACGGTCCGCGGTCACCACGAGACAGGACGCGGAGGCCGCGGTGAGCGAAGCTACCTCGGCGACGATCGCGTCGTCTCCCGACCCCGGTGCCGTCACCACGCGAACCTCCGGCGGGACATCGGCCAGCGACGCCGCCGCCGCCCGCGCCTGCCCCTCGAGC
>NZ_JBARCR010000518.1:0-2551 GCF_049794275.1 Trebonia sp. | reverse complement strand
GAAGGTAGCTCTGGGCGGCACCGACATTGACGTCACTGAATCCGGGCGCCTCGACCAGCATCGTGTTCGCCTTGCCGTTGGTCTTCGCGACCGCCCAGGCTGCGAGCAGGGCCTTCTGGACACCTTCAGCGGACGGGACGACGGCGCTGTAGCCGTCCCCGTCCGTGGAGTCCTGGTGGATGTCGACGGTGTAGATGCTGGCCGCCTTGGCCGAGGCCAGCGCCGGACCGGCCCAGATGGCCGGGATGACGACGGAGATGATCGCGTTCGGCTTGCCAAGCAGAGCCTGCTGCATCGCGGCGAGCTCGGCCGGCTGCGTGGGAGAGCTGGCCGGGAAGATGGTCACCGTCCAGCCGAGCTTGGTCCCGATCGCCTTGATGAGGTGCGCGGCGTACGGCACGTACCCGGAGGGGATGCCGTAGACGACGTCTACCTTCAGTGGCTTGCTCGGCGGCGCCGTGGCAGCGGGCATGTCCGACGCCTTCCACGGCACGATGCCGCTCGCGGGGACCGTGCCGAAGGACGGGCCGGTGACCGCGGCCGCGTGCGCCCTGTCCAGCAGTTGCTGGGACTGCGTCACGTAAGCGTCGCCGCCCGAGCTGCTGGCGCTGCTGCTGTCCGAACTGGTGGCCGCGCTGGACCCGCTGCTGCTGCTACTACTGCTTGATGAACAGGCGGCTAGCGTGGCCAGAGCCGCCGCACCGATCATGAACTTAACCGCTGCTCTCGAAGGGTGGCCGGCCGCACCGCGAGTGGTGCGATGCACGAAACTTTTGGCCATTATCTGTATCTCCCTTGTTTGGAATTGACTTGCGTTGAAGCCGGACGATTCGCGAAAGGGTGTTGAGGTTTGCCGGAACCATTGGCGTAACCGGCTTCGGTTCCTGCGAAAAGGCCCTCGCCCGCGACCTGGACTGGCCGACCGCGGCTTAGCCTTTTCTCGCACCGGCCGCAATCAAGTCCGCGATGTTCGTCGATGCCGAAGCAGCTTGCGCTCTGCGGGCGGCAGCGCCCGCGAACGCGGGGACCCGCTCGCTGTGCGTGGTGTGGTCATCGGCGACCCTTAGTGAGTGCTACGCGTTTCTGCAGACGCTCCTCCGTGACCCGCCGCCGCTGTAGGGGTGAATGACCCTAGTGCGCACCCCTATCGGTGCCCGGCAGCGACAGGAGGCGGGTTTCATGCTTCCGAAAGCCCTGGTGAGCGCTAACGGCCGACCGCGAGGGGTCACTGGAAAGAGGCTCGGTTCGCCTGGGTCGGCGCCGCTCCGTTCGGCCGATCACAGCCAGGCGCATCGGCTCTTGAATCACGCCGGCCAGTATCCGGCCGCGCCGTGGCGCTGTCTCTTCTGGGCGTGGGCGATCGTCTTCGGTTGTGACCGGGTGTGGCGGCGCGAAAGCGAGTGCGTGTCTTACTCGCCAGATCATCTGGCGGTCAGATCCTATGAGGCTGCCTGTACGCATCCACTCCACTGCGCGCGCATCTGGGCCCAGAGCCTCATGAGGGAGGTCAGGCCCTGTGCCATGACCTGGCCGAACCCGCCCTTACCCCCGCGTACCCAGTCCTTGACTAGCCACCCTTCGACGAAGCCCGACTCCTGGAGATAGGCAGTGAAATGATGTCGCTCGGCCAGGTAGCTCACCGCTTCGTCCAGCCTCTCAAGGTCATCGAGCGGCGGGCGGGTCCAGCGTTCATAGCTGCCGCATGGCGCTGTCGCTCAGGCGCATGGGGGCGTCTGGCGGTGGGTGCTCACAACAGGTCCTCCTTGCGTTCGCCGAGCTCCGGGCGGTGTTGGCGACGACGGACCAGGCCACGGTGCCGAGGATGGCCAAGCCGATCGAGCCGCCGGCCATTCGGCCGGTGTTGACCAGGCTGGAGGCCAGGCCCACGTCCTGGTCATCAACTTTGGACAGGGCGATCAGGGTCAACGGCGGCGCACACCTTGGGTTAGTTGCGGTTGCCACGTAGGTAGTCGTGGACCAGACGGATCGCGACCGAGCCCTCGCCAACGGCGGACGCTACCCGTTTCACCGACCCGCAGCGGACGTCGCCGACCGCGAAGACCCCGGGCAGGCTGGACTCCAGCAGCATGGGGGCACGCTGGAGCGGCCAGCCCTCCGCAGGGTAGCCGCCCGCCATGAGGTCAGGCCCGGTGACTACGAACCCCCAACGGTCGCGCCTGATGCCGTCTGGCAGCCACTGGGTGCGGGGCTCGGCTCCGATCAGCACGAATACTGCCGCGGCCGGAACAGTCTGGATCGCCCCGGACGCCTGGTCCAGGAGGGTCAGGCTCTCCAGGCGGCCCGTCCCGCCGCCGCCGGTCACGACGGCGTTGTACCGTACGGCGATGTTGGGCGTGCTGGTGATCTCCTTGACTAGGTACTCGGACATGCTGTCGGCCAGTGACTGGCCCCGGACCAGCATTGTCACCCTGGCGGCGTACCTGGCGAGGTGGACGGCGGCCTGGCCTGCGGAGTTCGCGCCGCCAACCACGAACACCTGCCGGTCCTTCATCGCCTTGGCCTCGGAGGTGGCGGCGCCGTAGAACACGCC
>NZ_JBARCR010000517.1:0-22795 GCF_049794275.1 Trebonia sp. | reverse complement strand
ATCCAGGCCGGCCGCGGCCAGGCCGCGGCTGACGATGTGCGCCTCGCCCGCGTCGCAAAGCCCCGCGAGCCGGGCGCAGGTCCCCTCAGGGCCGAACCGCCGCAGGTAGCGGGCGACGCCGTGGGCGCCGCCGATCGGCAGCACCACGATGCCCTCGGCCGCCAGGTCCCGGCCGCGCCGCCCGGCGAGGGTCTCGACGGCGATCTGGTCGCTGACCCCCTCGACGAGCACGACGGTGCGGGCCGCGTCCGCCCGCGCCAGCGCCATGACGGTTGCCTCGGTGGCGGCCGCGGGCCCGGTCACATAGCCGACGAGGAGACCCTCGCCGTCGTCCGCCCGCATAGACCCACTGTTGCCCATGTTCCGAGGCAGGCGCCACCCGGTATTTCCGGGAAATCCGTGGCGTTTCCGTTGCTATAGCAGCAAGGAGCGGATATTCAAACACTCGTCCCGTTCGAAAGCTAACGATCGAAACAACCGTAGACGTGTGAGCTGCAATTCCGCAAGGATGCCAGCCCAAGCGGCGCCGCGCCCGCTCTGGCACTTGAACCCTGGATCGTTGCCATGACCCCTCGTCTCATGTAGCCGCATCCTTCCGCCACCGCACCGGCATCTCTGCCAGCGTTGGCGAGGTGTCGTTACCCCTGGTCATGGCGCAAGACGATCTGCCGTGTAGCTGGCGTGATGTCAGCGCTGGTCAGAGCATGTTCGCAAGTGGTCTGAAAAACCGCAACGCAGGCCGCGACCGCCGAGCAGGTGATGAGAGCAGAGGATCTCGGCGCGGGTGTCGGCCCCAGACGGTGCTGTAGACCAAGTCCTGTTCCTAGCTCGCCGGGACACCGATCTTGTCGGTCCAGCCCATGGACAGGTAAGCGATGGTGTCGGTGGTAGTCGCAGTGATGGTCGACCCGGCGCGGATTGGGTAGGTACTGATGCTGAGAGTTGGGTTGTGAATCTTGTTGGCGTCCGGACGCAACGGGTTGTAGGTCACGTCAAGGATCTGGGCGGTGGCCGGGTCGATTATCAGGTTGTCTTCAGTGCCTGCGTTGACGTCCACGCCGGTCCGGCCCAGCGGGTCAGTGACATCCTGAGCGACTGTGACGCCCGGCAGTGAGGCCAGCAGCTGGTAGTAGGCCGCCTTGACGGCGGGCTTGACCGGGCCGGGAAGCAGCTTCTGGCCCCATTCGAATACGTAAGCGACGTACCCCAAGGTCTCGCCAAGGCCGACCGACCGCTGATCCGCACTCAGGCCGCTGAATTTCCTGTGCAGCAGCGCGCCTAGTCCGGCCGCCGACGTCGGCAAGTTCCGGGCATCGGTCATGCTGAGCGCGTATATGTCTGACTGGGCGTCCGCGCCGAAGTTGTAGTCATTGGTGACTGGCCCATGGTCGCCGTACGTCCCGGAAGGGCCGAACAGCTTCGGTGAACCGTCGGCCTGCCATTTCGCCTTGTCGGCCGGCGTGGCGAAGTTGAACTGCAGATCCTCGCTAACGATCGTCCGAGTCCGGGTGGCACCGGTCCAGGTCTCCTGCGTGCTCGCGTAGTACGGCTTGTAATCGCTCGCCTTGTTCTGTGGCCAGGTTTCCGTGAAATCTCGCTCCTTGACGTACCAGTAGGAGCCCGTGGTCACCGGGGACTGCGCCGCAACATTGGCGCTGCCCAGCAGAAACGCGTGCGCGTCCAGCGGCGCGGCGGTTGTCGGGGGACGAGCGGCCGACGACGCCGCAGGCACCGACGGTGCCGCCGACGACGGCAAGGCCGAGGGGACGGCAGGCGATGGTCCCGTGGTCGTTATGACCAGCGCCACTGCCGCCGCGGCGGTCAGGCCAGCCCCCGCGACGGCCAGGACGCCACGGTGACCGCGCCATGGCCCCATTGGGCGACTGCGGCCACCTGGCCAGGCCCTAGAACGGGTGCCCCCCGCGCCGATGGCATCGACCGCTAGCCGGGCGAGATCGTCGCTCCGGTGCCTCATATACCCGTCTCGCGCTAGCCGCTCCAGGTCGGTCGGCCTGAGGTCGGCCATCACCTTCATCGGATCCTCGATATGGGTCATGTTTGCTCCTTAATGACCGAATGTGCTGTGCCGGGGTGGCTTGCCGGAACGCGGCCCTCCGAGGGGTTGTCAATGAACCGGAGCGCGTTGGTGAGCCTTTTGCGGGCGCGATGCAACCGGACCGTGAACGCGTGCGGTGTGCAGCCGACGACGGCTGCGGCATCCGCTACGGACAGGTCGTGCCAGGTCACCAGGGTCAGCGCCTCTACATCGCTGTCGGAGAGCGTCGCCAGCGCCTCCAACGCCGCGGCGCGCGTGACCACATGCTCACCCGCGTCCCACGCTTTCAGGTCATCGTCCGTGGTGAACGCCCGTATGCGGTCGGCGATCCGGCGCTGCCTACTGGCCAAGCCGAACTCCTGCAACAGCAGGTTGCGCGCCACCACGAGCAGCCAGGGTAGCGACGGCTGAGGAACCTCAGCCCGACGCCGCCATGCGATCAGGAATGTCTCGCTGGCCACGTCCTCGGCGGATCCAGGGTCAGCATGCTGCAGCGCGTAGCGCAGAACTCTTCGGTAATACTGGTCATATAGGCCGGTGAACCGCTCGTGCGCATCGTTCAAAGGGCCTCCTTTCCGTATGCACCGTCACTGTGTAATCCACCGTGAAGCGCCAGAATCACCGTGAAACCTAGCCCGCTTCAGAGTGCTTCCGGCGGGCCAGTATGGGAACCAGCCGCCCGCTCGGGAAAATTGCACAGTTCAGCCCTCTCCGCCTTAGCAAGCCGCCCTCCAACATGGTCAAGGTCAGCGGCTACGTGCTCATCGATGACCCGTAGCCAGCCATGCTCGTACAGCACCCACCAGGAATCCAGGTACCGCACCAGCCAGGGGAATCCCTGCCCGAACGGCTCCGCTGTTCCCGCCGAGAGCGCGGCGCTGCCTGGGCACCTCGGCGAGCGAGGCGCGGGCGGTCCGGCATCCGTGCTACTGAGAACTTCGGTGTGGCCCCGGTACGCACTAAGTTTGCTATTTAACCCATGTTGTCTGGGTTGTCCTGAGTTGCTTGTGGTGTCCGGCGTGGCGTGGTGACATGAGACGGCCACCGCTTGATGATCTTCGGGTTCCTGCGAAAAAACCTGGAGATCAAGGCGGTGGCCGTGGCTTTTATTATGTCGTGGCGCGAGGGCCGTAACCGGGCGGACCAGCAGACGGCGGCTGGCGGGGTTCCGGGACGGGTTGTACTGCTCGCTCGGGATGCGCCGCGATGCCCTGTTCGAGATCTGCGACGCGCTGGCGTGCCGGCCGGAGCGCGTGCACATGCTGGCGGAGCTGTGCCTGGAGCCGGAGTGCCGCCGCGGGCACGGCGGCGTCTACGACGCGGTAAACAGCGGCGAGATCGTGATCGGGCGGCTGCGGCGGGCGGTGGACGCGGTCCCGCTGCGCCCCTGGGACGACGGCCGGATCCGGCTGGCCTGCGATGTCTCGAACTGGCTTCGGCCGGACGCGGAGACCAGCCCGGAGCGGCTGTTCTGCCACGTGTACGCGCGCGGCAAGGGGAACGCGCAGATGATCCCCGGCTGGCCGTACTCGTGGATCGCGGTGCTGGAGCCCGGCCGCACCTCCTGGACGCTGCCGCTGGACACCGTCCGGCTGGGCCCGGAAGACGATGCCACGGAGGTGACGGCCGCCCAGGTCCGTGATGCCGTCGCGCGGCTGACGGCGGCCGGGCACTGGAAGCCGAGTCGCGGGCTATGAGCTGACCCGGCTGGCCTGGCTGCTGGCGGACCTGCCCGCGGACGTCACCGGGCTGAACGCCACCACCGTCCTCGTGCGGAGAGTCAAGCAGGGGGTGGCGGAGTGGTACCGGATCCAGCTGAAGGCCAAGACTAGGAAGGTCCTGGAACAGCACGCCATCGACGGGTACAACAACGGCCGCGTCCCGTTCGGCTACACCGCCGACCGGATCGCCCACCCCGTCCCGATGAAAGCAGGCCAAGGCCGCGTCCGCACCCGGTTGGCGGTCGACTCGCAGGCCGGGCCGTGGGTCACCAGGATGTTCGAGTGGCGGGTGCTGGAGCAGCTGTCGCGGGAGGCGATCGCCGGGCGGCTGGAAGCCGCCGGCGTCCCTAGCCCGGGCAGCGGCGGCGGCTGGGGACCCATGACGGTCGGGAAGATCCTGGCGAACCCGAAGTACACCGGGTTCATGGTGTACGGCCGGACGAAGAACACCGGCAAGTCCCAGCGGCCCGGGCAGCGCAAGATCCGCAGCGTCCCCGCGAGCAGTGGACCTGGTCCCCGGCCCCGGTCCACCCCGCCCTGATCTCCCGTCAGCTCTGGGAAGAGGCCCAGAAGATCGGCGCGGCCCATGAGGGGGTGCGGGACGCCGAGGTGCCCACCAGCCGCGCCGGGCGCCGGTACCCGCTGCGGTCGAGGCTGCACTGCTCGCAGTGCGGGCGGCGGATGACCGGATCGACCCGCCCTGGGCGGCGCGCGGGACAGTGCTACACCTACTACGTGTGCCCTCGGCGCGAGAGCAACCCCCGCGACGTGCACCGCTGCCCCGGCCACGTCCGGACCGCCGTCCGCGAGGACACCATCACCGCCGCGATCGCCGCCTTCCTGGACCAGTTCGTGTTCGGATACGACCGGGCGCGATGCTGCAGGCTCAGCTGCCGGCGTCGGCGGCTGAGGCCGCCGCGCGCCGCGACGCCCAGGCCGCCCAGCTCCGCAAGCGGATCGCCCGCAACGAAGCCAGCCAGAAAGGCCTGATCAGCGAACTCGCCCAGCTCGGCGACGACACCAGCCCCGCCGCCGCGTACCGCAAGCGGATCCGCGAACACCACACCGAGCTGGACAGCCAGGCCGCCGCGCTGCACGCCCACCTGGAAGCCATCACCGCCCAGGCCGCCTCCGAGAACGACCCCACCCTCATCAGCGAACTGCCCTACGCCCCCGGGTCCCTGCTCCAGGCCCCCGACCACGTACGCGAAGCCCTCTACGCCGCGCTGAACCTGCACTGCACCTTCCGCGGCGACAAACAGCAGGTCACCATCCGCGCTACCATCACCGACACCACCCCCGGCATTGTTGCCGCGCTGATCGCTGACCCCCGCACAGACACCGGATCGTCAAAACGATCACCAGGTCCGCTTGACGATCCGAACAACTCTGCTATCACCACGGAAACGCCACGGATTTCTTACGCCATGCCGGAGAGGTGCGAGCCGGGCGGGGAGGCCTCCAGCCAGGACAGGAAGCCGGTGAGTGCCTCCTCCGTCATGGCCAGCTCAACGTTGTCGGAGTCACCGGTGGAGAGCTCGACGACGACGCGGTCGGCGCCGAGGACGCTGGCGTCGGCGGCCAGCGAAGGGCGGCGGGACTGCACCGTGAGCGACCTGCGGTGCAGCACCTGCTCGGGGCGGAACCTGACGTCGAGCGCGCCGTACCAGCACAGCTCATCGCCCTGGTACGAGGCCACCCCCAGGCGCCAGCCGCCGCGCCCCGCAGGGTGGCGCAGGCCGCACTCCACCGTCGCGCCACCGCGTTCGAGCAGGTAGCGGCGGGTGGCCAGCGCGGCGGCGAGGACCACGACGAGCAGTAGGAAGGCGGCGAAGAGCCAGGCAGCGTCTAGCGCCAGGCCGCCCACCCCCGCTCCGTGTCAGGCCTGTTCGCCAGCGGCCCGCAAGCGTGCCCTCGCGTACTTGACCTCGGGCGACTCCTCGGCGGCGGCCGCCGAGCCCGCCTCCGCGGTCGCCTCGTCCAGCTCGGCCTTGGCGGTCGACAGGTCGATGTCGTCGGCGAGCTCACCCACCGACGCGAGGATCGACACCCGGTTGCCGGTCACGGACAGGAACCCGTCCCTGACCGCGGCCCGCACCACGTCGCCGGTGCTTTCGTTCCCCGGCACCTCGCGAATGCGCACCAGGCTGCCCGGCGACAGGATCCCGAAGACCGGCGCATGCCCCGGGAGGACCCCGATGTCGCCGTCCAGGGTCTTCGCGATCACCAGGCCAGCCTCGCCGGACCAGAGCGACCGGTCCGGCATCAGCAGCTCCACGTGCATCGTCACGAGCGCTCCATGTCCTTGGCCTTCGCCTCGACATCCTCGATGCCGCCGACCATGTAGAACGCCTGCTCGGGAACGTTGTCGTACTTGCCCTCGGCGATCGCCTTGAACGAGGCGATCGTGTCGTCCAGCGGCGTGAAGACACCCGGCTGCCCGGTGAACTGCTCGGCGACGTACATCGGCTGGGACAGGAACCGCTCGACGCGCCGGGCGCGCTGCACGGTGATCTGGTCCTCCTGGGACAGCTCGTCGATGCCCAGGATCGCGATGATGTCCTGCAGCTCCTTGTACCGCTGCAGGATCTGCTGGACGGTGCGGGCCACGTCGTAGTGCTCCTGGCCGATGTACCTGGGGTCGAGGATCCGCGACGAGGAGTCCAGCGGGTCCACCGCCGGGTAGATGCCCCGCGCCGTGATCTCCCTGGACAGCACGGTGGTGGCGTCGAGGTGCGCGAACACCGTGTGCGGCGCCGGGTCGGTAATGTCGTCGGCGGGCACGTAGATCGCCTGCATGGAGGTGATCGAGTGACCTCGGGTGGAGGTGATCCGCTCCTGCAGCTGGCCCATCTCGTCCGCGAGGGTCGGCTGGTAACCCACGGCGGACGGCATCCGGCCGAGCAGCGTGGACACCTCAGAGCCGGCCTGGGTGAACCGGAAGATGTTGTCGATGAACAGCAGCACGTCCTGCTTCTGCACGTCCCGGAAGTATTCGGCCATCGTCAGCGCGGACAGCGCGACCCGCAGCCGGGTGCCCGGCGGCTCGTCCATCTGGCCGAACACCAGGGCGGTGTCCTTGATGACCCCGGACTCGGTCATCTCGAGGAACAGGTCGTTGCCCTCGCGGGTCCGCTCGCCCACCCCGGCGAAGACGGAGACGCCGCCGAAGTTCTGCGCGACCCGGCGGATCATCTCCTGGATGAGCACGGTCTTGCCGACGCCCGCGCCGCCGAACAGGCCGATCTTGCCGCCCAGCACATACGGGGTCATCAGGTCGAGGACCTTGATGCCCGTGACGAACATCTGCGTCTTGGACTCGAGCTGGTCCAGCGGCGGGGCCGGCCGGTGGATCGGCCACCGCTCCGTCACCTTAAGGCTCGACGTCGGCACGTCCAGCGTCTCGCCGAGCACGTTGAACACATGCCCCTTGGTCACGTCGCCCACCGGGACCTCGATCGGGGCGCCGGTGTTGGTCACCTCGGCGCCGCGGACCAGGCCGTCGGTCGGCTCCAGCGCGATCGCGCGGATCATGTTGTCGCCGATGTGCTGCTCGACCTCGAGGGTCAGCGTCCGCGCCGTCTCCCCCTCGCCGGCGAAGGCGAGATCCACGTGCAGCGCGTAGTAGATCTCCGGCATCTGCTCGGCCGGGAACTCCACGTCGACGACCGGGCCGATGACCCGGGCGACGCGGCCGGTTCCCGCCGCGGCGGCCCCGCTCTCCGCGGGGTTTTCTACGGTGGCGGTCATGGTTTCTTACTCACTCCCTGCGCTCGCCTCAGCGAGCGCGTTAGCCCCGCCGACGATTTCGCTGATTTCCGAGGTGATCTCGGCCTGCCGGGCGTTGTTCGCTTCCCGGGTCAGCCGGTCTATCAAGTCGTTCGCGTTGTCCGTGGCGGCCTTCATCGCGCGCCGCCGCGCCGCCAGCTCGGCTGCCGCCGCTTCCAGCATGGCGTAGTAGATCCGGCTGGCTATGTACTGGGGCAGCAGCGAGTCGAGCACGATGTCCGTGGACGGCTCGAATTCGTAGGACGGCAGCGGGCCGCCGGGCGGCGGCCCCTCCTTCTCCTCGATCTGCAAGGGCAGCAGCCGCCGGACGGCCGGCCGCTGCGTGAGCATCGAGACGAACTCCGTCGACACCAGGTAGATCTCGTCCACCCCGCCCTCGTCGGCCGGCGCGGTGAAAGCCTCGAGCAGCGCGGTGGCCACCTTCTCCGCGTCGGCGTATGACGGCCGGACGGAGAAGCCGCTCCACTCGCGTTCGATCGGGATGTCGCGGAAGCGGTGCCAGCCGATGCCCTTGCGGCCCGCCACGTAGATGACGCTCTGCACGCCCTCGTCCGTGTTGCGCTGCCGCAGCCGAGCGGACTCGCGCAGAACGTTCGCGTTGTAGCCGCCCGCGAAGCCGCCGTCGCTGGTCAGGATGAGTACCGCTGCCCTGCTGACCGACTCGGGCTCGGAGACCATCGGGTGGTTGAGCGAGCCAGACCGGCTCACCAGCGCCTCCACCGCCTGGGTGAGCTCGCGCGCGTACGGCTCGGCCGCCCGCGTGCGCTGCTGCGCCCTGATGATCCGCGACGACGCGATCAGCTCCTGGGCGCGGGTGATCTTGCCAATCGACTTGACCGCCCTGATCCGCGCCCGGACCACGCGAAGCTGTGCCGCCATGGCGCCTACTCGCCGCCCTCGGCGTTCGCGCCGCCCTCGGCGTTCGCGCCGTCGTCAGACAGGCCCACGCCCTCCGCGGTCGCGCCCGCGCTGTCGGAGGTGCTTTCGTCGCCGGTGTCGGTGTCCCGGTACCGGGCGACCGACTCCTGCTTCGCCTCGCCCGCACCGAGCGGCTCGGCGGCGCTGTCCTCGTCGGACACCAGCAGCTGACCGCCGGTCACCTCGAACGTCCGGCGGAACCTGTCGATCACGTCCTTCAGGGCGGTGACAGTGTCGTCCGACAGGTCACTGGTCTCCTTGATCGCGGCCAGGATGCCCGGCTGCTCACGCCGCAGGTAGTCGAGGAACTCGGTCTCGAACCGCCTGACGTCCTCGATCGGCACGTCGTCGATCTGGCCGGTGGTGCCCGCCCAGATCGAGACGACCTCGTCCTCGACGGGGAACGGCGAGTACTGCGGCTGCTTCAGCAGCTCGACGAGCCGGGCACCGCGATCGAGCTGGGCCCGGGACGCCGCGTCGAGGTCCGACGCGAACGCCGCGAACGCCTCCAGATCGCGGTATTGCGACAGGGACAGCCGCAGGGTGCCCGCGACCTTCTTCATCGCCTTGATCTGGGCGTTGCCGCCCACCCTGGACACCGACTGGCCGACGTTGATGGCCGGCCGGACACCGGCGTTGAACAGGTCGGTCTCCAGGAAGATCTGCCCGTCGGTGATCGAGATGACGTTCGTCGGGATGTAGGCCGAGATGTCGTTGGCCTTCGTCTCGACGATCGGCAGCCCGGTCATCGAGCCCGCGCCAAGGTCGTCCGACAGCTTCGCGCAGCGCTCGAGGAGCCGCGAGTGCAGGTAGAAGACGTCACCGGGGTACGCTTCGCGGCCCGGCGGACGGCGCAGCAGCAGGGAGATGGCCCGGTACGCCTCGGCCTGCTTGGACAGGTCGTCGAAGACGATCAGGACGTGCTTGCCGTCGTACATCCAGTGCTGGCCGATCGCGCTGCCGGTGTACGGGGCGATGTACTTGTAGCCGCTCGGGTCGGACGCGGGCGCGGCCACGATCGTGGTGTACTCCATCGCCCCGACCTCTTCAAGCGCCTGCTTGATGCCGGCGATCGTCGAGCCCTTCTGGCCGACCGCGACGTAGATGCAGCGCACCTGGCGGAGCGGGTCACCGGACGCCCAGTTGTCCTTCTGGTTGATGATCGTGTCGATCGCGATCGACGTCTTGCCGGTCTGCCGGTCGCCGATGATCAGCTGGCGCTGGCCGCGGCCGATCGCGGTCATCGCGTCGATCGCCTTGATGCCGGTCTGCAGCGGCTCCTTCACCGGCTGCCGCTGCACCACCGTCGGCGCCTGCAGTTCCAGGGCGCGCAGCGTGGTGTCCTCGATAGGGCCGAGGCCGTCGAGCGGCTCGCCGAGCGGGCCGACCATCCGGCCGAGGAACGCGTCGCCGACCGGGACGGACAGCACCTCCCCGGTCCGCTTTACCTGCTGGCCCTCCTCGATTTCGGAAAACTCACCGAGGATGACCACGCCGATCTCACGTATGTCCAGGTTCAGCGCGAGGCCGCGGACGCCGTTCTCGAACTCAAGAAGCTCGTTCGCCATGGCCGAAGGCAGCCCCTCGACGCGGGCGATGCCGTCGCCGCACTCGGTGACCGTGCCGATCTCTTCACGCTCGACGCCAGCTGGCTCGTATTCTTCGACGAACTGCGCTAGCGCGTCACGGATCTCATCCGGCCGGATTGTCAGCTCCGCCATCTTCCCCATTCCGTTCGTGTATTCCTGGGCCGGCTCTTGCGCCGGCCACCCGGGGCCGGGCTTCGCGCCGGCCGAATCAAGCCTCGTCAGCCTGCGAGTTTGCGCCGGACCTCGGCCAGGCGGCTGGCCGCGGTCCCCTCTATCAGCTCATCCCCGATCTGGATGGACACGCCACCTATGACCGCCGGATCGTGCACGACATTCAGGTGAATTCCCTGGCCGTAGGCCGCGGTGAGCGTTTCACCGAGCCTGCGCCGCTGTTCCGCTGTCAGCTCGGTGGCGACACGCACCACGGCGATGAGCTGCTCCCGCCGCCGGGCCGCTATGCCGGCGGCCAGATCGAGCGCTGCCTGCGGGGAACGGCCGCGCGTGTGCGTCAGCAGCTGCGTGATCAGGCTCATCGACGGCGAACTGACCTTGTCCTCCAGCAAGTTGGCCAGCAGGTCACGCTTGGCGTTCTCTGGCGCGGGCCCGATCAGCGCCGACCGCAGCGCCGGCTGTCCGGACACCAGGCGGCCGAACCTGAACAGGTCGTCCTCTAGGTCATCTAGCTTATGCCTGCGTTGCGCGGACACCGTGAACGCCTCGATGGCGAGCTGCTCGATCGCGTCGGCCAGATCGCTGGAGCTGGCCCAGCGGGCCGACACGGCCGCGACTACCAGCTCCTCGGTTTCCGCGGACACCTTGCCGTGCAGCAGCCGCCCTGCCACCGCCGCCTTCTCCTCCGGCGGCTTGGTCGGATCCGCCAGCGCGCGCCGCAGGCCGTGCTCGGAGTCGAGCAGCCGGACGACCGCGAACAGCTCGTCGCCGACCCGGTCGGCGCTGTCGGCGGTCGAGATCGCGGACAGCCCCTCCCGCAGCCCGGCGTAGGAGGCCCTGCTGGCGCCCCGCATTACTGCCCGGCCCCCGTCGGGGTCGTGGCCTGCCCAGCGGCCTCGCCCGCGCCACGGGCGCCGACGGCAGCGCCGCCGTCCGCCGAGTCGAGCTCGTCAAGGAAGCGGTCGACCATCCGGGTCTGCCGAGCCACGTCGGTGAGCGATTCGCCCACGATCCGGCTGGCCAGCTCGGTCGCCAGCGTCCCGACCTCGCCGCGCAGCGAGGTGAGCGCCTGCTGCCGGTCCGCCTCGATCTGGGACTGCGCGGCGTCGGTGATCCGGCGTGCCTCCGCTTCGGCGCGCTCCCGCATCTCGGCGATGATCGCGGCGCCCTGCTCCCTGGCCTCCTCGCGCATCCGCGCGGCTTCGTGCCTGGCGTCGTCGAGCTGCGCCCGGTACTGCTGCAGCACCGCCTGCGCCTCGGCCTGCGCCTCGTCGGCCCGGTTGATGCCGCCCTCGATCTGGTCGTGGCGCTCCTCGAGCGTCTTCATAATCCGCGGCAGGCCTATCTTGGCGAGGAAGCCGAACACCAAGACGAAAAGGATCGTGCCGATGATGAACTCGGGCCACGAGGGGAGCAGCGGATTCGTCGATGCCGTGCTGTCGGCGAGCTGGTGCATCATGATGCACTCACTTTCCTCGAGCTGGTCAGGCGGTGTACTTGAAGATGAACGGGGCCACGAGGCCGATGAGGGCCAGCGCCTCGGTGAGCGAGAAGCCGATCCACATGTAGAGCGAGATGCGGCCGGTTGCCTCGGGCTGCCGGGCCATGGCCTCGATCGCGTGACCGAAGACCAGGCCGATGCCAATGCCGGGGCCGATGGCGGCGAGACCGTAGCCGACCGCGCCGATGTTGATGTTCAGGTAGCTGGTCGTCGAGGCTGCTGCGAGAGAAGCGGCGAGTGACATTAATCCATTCCTTTACGTTGCGGCCCCGCTGGGCTCTTTGACAGGAAACTCGTGGTCGGTGAAGTCAGATACGGGCTAGTGGGCCGGTTCCACGGAGGAGGCTATGTACGTGGCGGTCAGCGTGGTGAAGATGAACGCCTGCAGCAGCGTGACCAGGGTCTCGAGCACGAAGACGAAGATCGCCAGCGCGAACGAGCCCGCGGCGTACAGCAGGCCGACGGACAGGCTCAGCAGGTACCACGACGCGATCGTAAAGATCGTCAGCAGCAGGTGACCGGCGAACATGTTCCCGAACAGCCGCACCCCCAGCGTGAACGGCTGGAAGACGAAGAACCTGAGCAACTCGACCGGCACCAGGATGATGTAGATCGGCGCCGGCACGCCCGGCGGGATCATGTTCCTCAAGTACCCCCAGGCGCCCTGGTGCTTGACGCCCAGGTACAGGTAGAGGAAGTAGACGATGAACACCATTGGCCAGACGAAGCCGATCCTGGACGTGACCGGGAACTGCAAGATCGGGATCAGTTCCATGATGTTCATGATGTAGATGAAGAAGAACAGCGACACGAGGAACGGCAGGTACGAGTCGCCTCTCGCGCCCAACGACGGGCGGAGGATCTGGTCCCGCACGGCCAGGATGGCCATCTCGCCGAGGCTCTGCGTGCGGCCCGGGATCAGCTTGGGCTTGCGGAACGCCGCCCAGAAGAACCCGATCACCACGACCGCGGCCAGGATCGCGAGCAGCATCGGCTTGGTGAAGCTGAACGAGCCGATCGTGAAGATCGGCTTCCATGCGAAGTCCTGCAGGCCAGGGGCGGGGAATCCGCACCCGTTAAAGATGTGGCAGCCGCCGCCCGCGGCGGCCGCAACGGCACCGGTCACCGGCTCTTCTCCTCCCGGGGAATTCCCCTCCGGTGGCTCGCGCGCCGGCTCGCGGTCGCGCTCATGCCCGTCTTCATGTCCTTGTCTCCATCCGCGCCCGCATTCCGGCCGTATCGCCAGATGATGAAGCCGATGGAGATCGCGAGCCCAACCAGCATGCCGATCGGGAAAAGCAGTTCTACGTGCACCGCGCGCCCGATCAGCCAGCCGATGAGGCCATAGGCGGCCATGCCGCTGAGCAGGTAGCTGAACACCGTCCAGCCGATGTTCAGCCCTAGGGCGCGGCCTTCCGCGTCAGGGCTGGTGTCCCGCCGGCCGCGCACGCTCACGTCGCTCACGCTTTACCGCTCCCGTCCGGCTCCACATACGGGATCTTGAGCTTTATCGTGGTGACGACCTCCGCCACGCCCCAGGCCAGGATGCAGATGATCGCGGTGAAGCCGAGCATCCGGCCGTTGAACGCGGTGGACTTGCCTAGCAGGATCACCACGATCGCGAAGCCGATGATCTTGACCACGTAGCTAATCATGGCCGCGGCCATCATGACCTGCGGGCTGATCTTCGCTGCACGGCCCACGACGAGCACGCTGATGCCGAAGAACGCCGTGACGATCGCCACCCCGATCAGCGCGCCGTAAAGGCCCTTGGCACCGCCCAGCGCGGCGCAGACGGCGACGCATACGGCAGCGACCGCGCCGGTGAGCGCGGCCGAGCGCCGTACGACGCGGCCATAGGTTGCCATCATCTGCTTGGCTCCTGAGGGATCGCTGGCTTCGCTGCTCGGATGGGTCTGCCCCAGCGGAGCTTCCCTGGACACGGCACCCGAAGGGGCGATACCACGCCCGCGACCCGGATACCCGGGCTTGCCGCGGTCCACGAAAAGTATCACGGGCCCTCTCGCTTGCCAGCAGGGGAGGTGCTTGTGAAGCGTGTCACAAGCTTCTTGACTGTTACTTTACCTGATTGCTGACTTTACATGACCCTAGGGCGGCCCCGCGAGGGGCCCCCTCCCCAAGTTCCGGCACGTCGGACAGTGATTGGCACCAAAATCCGGCACGCTAGCCCCAGTGGCCTCGCCGGCCCCGCCTGCCCCGGACGTCAGGGCCGGCTTGGTCCCCGGCGGTTGGGCAGCGGCGCGCGCCGCCCCGCCCCGTTCGGGCGTACGCCGTTCCCTGGCAACCCGTTCGGCGGCAACCCGTTCGGCGGCAAGCCATTCAACGGCAAGCCGTTCACGGGCCTGCCGTCGAGCGCCGCGCCCTGCGCGGGCATCCCGTCAGGAAGCGTCGCGTTCGGTACGGCGTCATTCGGAGCTGCCACCGCGTAGCTGGTAGCGCTCGTAGGTTCGTCGGAACGTACCGTGCGTACTCGCTGCACCCCATGTCTCGGGACGGTTGCACCGCGCCACGGGCGGAGCCGTGGCATCGTCGCCGCGAGCAGCACGGCGATGGCGGCGACGGTGGCCAGCGCGAGCCAGATCAGGCCGATGCGAACGAGGGACAGGCCGACCACCGTGCCGGAGAACAGCACCGCCCACAGGTACATGAGCAGCACGCTCTGCCGGTGCGAGTGACCCATGTGCAGCAGCCGGTGGTGCAGGTGCAGGCCGTCTGCCGCGAACGGGGACTTGCCCGCCTTGGTCCTGCGGATCACCGCGAGCAGCAGGTCCGTATACGGGATGATCAGGATCGCGACCGGCAGCAGCAGCGGCAGGATGGTGCCGAACCGGTTGACCGGGTGCAGGTGCGAGTAATTGACCAGGATGTTCTGGTCGAGGGAGGCCGTGCTCGAGATCGGCCCGTAGGCGAGCATCAGGCCGAGCAGCATCGCCCCGGTGTCGCCCATGAAGATCCGCGCCGGGTGGAAGTTGTGCGGCAGGAACCCGATGCAGGCACCCGCGAGCACGGCCGACGCCACTGCGGGGATCGACTGCGACGGGATGCCGACCGAGTGGGTCAGCGTGTAGGAGTAGAGCAGGTAGGCAAGCGCCGAAATGCCGACGACGCCGGCCGCTAGCCCGTCGAGGCCGTCGATGAAGTTGACCGCGTTGATCGTCATGACGACGAGCAGGATCGTCAGGGTGTAGCTGAGGTCCGGCTCGAGCAGCAGGGTCTCGCTGCCAGGCAGCGGTATCCACGGCAGGTAGGCGCCGCTCCACACCAGGATGCCGCCCGCCGCGATCTGCCCGGCCAGCTTGCTGATCGCGCTCAGCCCCCACCGGTCGTCCACGATCCCGATGAGGACGAGCAGGCCGCCGGCCAGCACCAGCCCCTGGATGGTGCGCGCCGAGGGAAAGGCCTGCTTGAGGTAGCTGAGCCGGTCCGCGACCAGCAGCCCGGCCACCAGGCCGGCGTAGATCGCCACCCCGCCGAGCAGCGGGGTCGGCTGCTTGTGCACGTCCCGGCTGCGTGGCGCGTGCTGCGCATTGATGGCGATCGCGCCGCGCCGCACCAGCGGGGTCAGCACGTAGGTCACCGCCGCCGCGAGGACCAGGATGAAGAGATAATCACGCATGGCGGCGCCGGGTCAGGAGCCCGTTCCCGCGTCTTCGCCGGCCAGCGGATGCGGCTCGGCGGGCTTGACGGGGATCTCGTCTGGGGCCGGCAGGTCTATTACGGGGACGACCTTGCGGACGTCGTCGACGCCGATCGCGCCCGCGCGGAGCATCCGCGGCACGGTCCCGGTCAGGTCGAGGATCGTCGATGTCACGTTGCCAGGGCATGGCCCGGCGTCCAGGTAGACGGCGACGGCACCGCCGAGCTGCGCCTCGGCCCGAGCGGCGGTCGTGACGGCCGGCGCGCCGGCCAGGCTCGCGCTGCTCACCGCAAGCGGGCCGGACTGCCGCAGCACTTCGAGCGCCAGGGGATGCAGCGGCATCCGCACCGCGACGGTGCCCAGGGTGTCGCCGAGATCCCAGACCAGCGTCGGGCTGGCACGGAACACCAGGGTGAGCGCGCCGGGCCAGAATTCGTCGATCAGGTCCTGCCCGAAGGCGCCGAGCGACTCGGTAAGCGCCGCCGCGGTCCGCACGCTGCCGACGAGCACCGTGGGGGGCGCGCTCCTGGTTCCGCCCCTGGCGGCCTGCAGGGCGGCCACCGCGGCCGGGGAGAAAGCGTCGGCCGCCAGACCGTACACCGTGTCGGTGGGGATGACGGCCAGTTCACCGTTCCGCAGCGCCGCGACGGCCTCCACGAGCCCGGCCGACCGCTGAGCGGAGTCCCCGCAGTCAAACCGTGTGCTCATAGGTACCCATCCTCCCATAAGGGACGGAGAGTGGACTTAGAACGCTTCCATTCCCAGTCCCGGCACGGGCTCAAGTGTGTTGGTGATGCCGTTCGTGAGGTAATCCCAGGTGGCGAGGCCGATCATGGCCCCGTTGTCAGTCGACCATTTCACCGGCGGCAGGCACAGCCCGATGCCGAGGCCCGCGCACAGCTCCGTGGCCGCGGCCCGCAGCTGCGGGCTCGCGGCGACGCCGCCGACGATCACGAGCGAGGATACGGGGTACTCCTTGATCGCGGCGCGGCACTTCGAGATGAGGACTTCCATGCACGCCTCGACGAACGCCGCGGCCACGTCCGCGGGCTGCGCGTCCGGGGTCGCCGCGAGGTACCTCTCCACCGCCGACTTGAGCCCGGAGAACGAGAAGTCGAGTCCCTGCCGCAGCATCGGCCGCGGGAATCGCACCTGCGGCGTCCCGCTGGGCGCGAGCCGGTCAATAGCGGGGCCGCCGGGGTACCCCAGCCCCAGCATGCGGGCGACCTTGTCGTACGCCTCGCCGACCGAGTCGTCGACCGTTGAGCCGATGAGGCGGATGTCGGTGGTGCTCTCGAGCCGTGCCAGTAGCGTGTGGCCGCCGGAGACGAGCAGCACGATCGCCGGGAACTTGACCCGGCTCTCCTCCAGGTCCGCGCTGCGCAGGTGCCCGCGCAGGTGGTTCACGCCGATGACGGGGACTTCCCAGCCGTGTCCCAGGCCGGCGGCGGTGTTCAGGCCGACCATGAGCGAGCCGATCAGCCCGGGGCCCCGAGTCACCCCGATAGCGGCCAGGTCACGGGGGCGGACGCCCGAGTCCGAGAGCACGGCCTGGACGGTCGGCAGAATCTTGTCGATGTGCGCCCTGCTAGCCAGCTCGGGGTAAACGCCGCCGAAGGTGGTGTGCAGCGCCGCCTGGGACGCGACGCACGACGCGATCACGCTGCCGCGGGGGTCCACAAGCGCGACCGCGGTGTCGTCGCAGGAGGTCTCCACTCCGAGCACGAGAGACCCATGACCGCTCATCCGAGTATTGCCTCTATCTCTTCCGCCGGGACAGCGCCCACGCGCTCCACCACCGGCGGGACCGAGCGGCAATTAACGAGTGTGGAAGGCACCGTGTCGCGATTCCCGTCATCGATGACCAAATCGGGTTCGCTCACCAAAGTAAAAAGTATATCAGGAACCGATTCCCTGACCTGCTCCGCGTGCAGGTTAGCGCTGGTCACAAGCAGCGGCCCGGTCGTGTCGATAATCGCGAGCAGCCGCTCGTCATCGGGCATCCGCACCGCGAACTCGTCGCGCCCGCGCAGCCACGGCGCCAGGTCATCCGGTGATACCCCGACGGCCAGGGTGAGCGGCCCAGGCACGTATTTCGACTGCAGCAGCAATTCAGCGGCCCGGCTCACCACGCCGCCCAGGGCCGTAATGTGGTCCACCGACGAAATCATCACCGGCAGGTTGACCGAACGCGGACGGCCTTTCATCGCGAAAAGCCGGGTGACCGACTCGTCGTGCTCCGGGTGCACCGCGAGGCCGTACACCGTATCGGTCGGCAGTAGCACAACACCGCCCGCCAGCAGGCACGCGGCGGCGCGCTCCGCCTCCTCGCGGACTCGTTCCTCCACTGTCCGTCACCTCCGGGTTACGTCGATCGCGGTCGCGCGATCAATATAGTCGGCCCCGCTGGGTCACCGGGTGAGACACGCGAAGGGCGTTACCGGGCGGCCTGGTTGTGGAATATCAGCGACGCTTCGTTGACCGGGCTGGCGATGGGGACCAGCCGCTCGGGGTCGGACATGGCGGCCCGCGCCGTCTGGTACAGCACGGTGACGTCCGCCTCCGCGATCCCGGTGTCCGTGATGGTCACGCCGGGGAGCAGGCCCGCCACGTCGGCCGCGGGCACCCCCGCGAGACTGACCCTGTCAAGGCCGCCTGCTATCGACGGCACGACGGAATCGTGCGGGCCGTGGCGCAGCTCCGCCAGCTGGCCGTCGGCGAAGAGCCCGGCGTAGGTGTTTCCCCCGGTGCCCCTCCTGAGGCAGAGGAACGGGCCGTCGTGCTTCTCGGCGGCCGCGATGGCCATCAGCTCGAGTGAGGTGATCGGGAAGATCCGCACGCCGAGGCTGAAGGCCAGCCCGTTCGCGTAGGCGACGGCCGCCCGCATCGATGACAGCCCGCCGGGGCCGATGTCCACCGCGATCGCGGCGATATCCCTGAAGGCGGCCCCGCTTTCAGCCAGCGTCTGGGCCACCAGGTCGCCGAGGCCCGTGAACGCGGGGTCATCCCGGCGGGACACGCGCTGCGCCCGAGGGCGTTCCCCGTCGCCCGCGGCGGCCGCGTACGTTCTCGACGACGCCTCGAGGGCAAGTGCGAACCCCATCAGTACGCGCTCCTCAGCTGAGTTTCGTTTCGGTGAGCAAGGCTGCCTGCAGGGCGTCGAGCACCGGCAGCCACCGCGGGCTATCAGAGGAAAAGCCGATTACCCGCAGGTCCGGCGCGCTCTGGTCATAGTGGAATTCCACCAGCAGATGGCTGGGGAAGTCTTCAGCGACCGTCTCGCCCCATTCGATCATGGTGATCGACTCGTCGAAGTATTCATCCAGCCCGAGATCGCGGAATTCGTGGATGCCCGCCAGCCGGTAGGTGTCGATGTGCAGGATCTTGCCCTGCTCCAGCGGGTAGAAGTGCGCGATCGTGAAGGTGGGGCTCGTGACCACGGCCGTCGAGCCCGCCGCGGCCGCCAGCGCCTTGACGAACGTCGTCTTGCCGGTGGCCAGCCCGCCCTTGAGCAGGACGACGTCGCCCGGGCGCAGTCGCGGGGCCAGCAGCGCCGCGACCGTGCCGGTCCCCTCCGCTCCCTTGGTTGACACCGTGATCGAGTCCACGGGTGAGTCCCTCCTAAGTCCCGGCGCTTCGCGCGGTGACGAAACGATCGCGCCCGGCCAGGTCCTTGTGGTTGCGGGTGTCCCGCCAGCCCGACTCCTCAGGGAACACCCAGTAAACCTCAGCACCCTGCTGCGCGCCGTGCTCCACGGCGACGAACCCGTCGGGACGCAGCAGCCGCCTGGCGACGCGCTCGACCGCGCGGACCGCGGTCATCCCGTCCTCGCCGCTCCACAGCGCGGCGGGCGGGTCGTACTCGCCGACCTCGGGCGGGACGATCGAGCCGACCGGGATGTACGGCGGGTTGCTGACCACCACGTCGACCGTCCCGGCGAGCTCTTCGAGCCCGTCGAGCCCGGCCAGGTCCCCGGTGAAGTCACCGGCGTGCAGCAGCACCCGCCCGGCGGTGTAGGAGTCCACGTGGCCGGTGATGTTCCGCTCCGCCCAGCCGCGGGCCAGCGGGTCCGCCTCCACCGCGTGCACCGTGGCGCGCGGCACCTCCTGGGCGATGGACAGCGCGATCGCTCCCGACCCGGTGCCCAGGTCGACCGCGATGGGGGACGCGACGTCCATCTCGCGCAGCCGGTCGATGACCCAGCCGGTCATCACCTCGGTCTCCGGGCGCGGCACGAAAACCCCCGGGCCGACGTCTAGTTCCAGGTAGCGGAAGAACGCCTGCCCGGTGATGTGCTGCAGCGGCTCCCTGTTGGCCCGGCGGGCGATGCCCTCCCAGTACCGCGCGTCGAACTCCGCGTCGGGCACCGTGTGCAGCTCGCCGCGCTTGACGTTGTGCACGTGCGCCGCGATCAGCTCCGCGTCAGCACGCGGCGAGTCGACGCCAGCCTCCGCCAGCCGCGCGGTGGCCAGCGCGATCTCGTCAAGCAGCAAGCTGCTCATTGATCCCCGAGCTTCGCTTCCAGGTCCGCGGCGGCCAGCGCGTCGATCACGCCGTCGAGGTCTCCGTCGATGACCTGATCCAGGTTGTAGGCCTTGTAGCCCACGCGGTGGTCGGAGATCCGGTTCTCAGGAAAGTTGTAGGTGCGGACCCGCTCGGACCTGTCGACGGTGCGCACCTGCGCCTTGCGCTCGGCCGAGGCCTTGGCGTCGGCGTCCGCCTCGGCCTGCGCCAGCAGGCGGGCGCGCAGCACGCGCAGCGCCTGCTCCTTGTTCTGCAGCTGGCTCTTCTCGTTCTGGCAGGACACTACGATGCCGGTCGGCAAGTGGGTGATCCTGACAGCGGAGTCGGTGGTGTTCACCGACTGCCCGCCGGGACCCGAGGAACGGAACACGTCGACCTTGATGTCGTTGTCGTTGACCTGCACGTCCACCGGGTCCGCCTCGGGCATCACGAGCACGCCGGCCGCGGAAGTGTGGATGCGGCCCTGCGACTCGGTGACGGGGACGCGCTGCACACGGTGCACGCCGCCCTCGTACTTCAGCCGCGACCAGGCGCCAGCGCCGCCGCCCCGGCCGGCCTTGACCGCGACGGTCGCGTCCTTGACGCCGCCCAGGCCGGTGCCGGTGGAGTCGATGACCTCGGTCTTCCAGCCGTGCCGCTCGGCATAGCGCAGGTACATGCGCAGCAGGTCGGAGGCGAAGAGCGCGGACTCCTCGCCGCCCTCGCCCGCCTTTACTTCGAGGATGGTGTCCTTGCCGTCGTTCGGGTCCTTAGGCACGAGCAGCACCCGCAGCCGCTCCTCAAGGCCCGCACGCTGCTTCGCGAGCTCGTCGGCCTCGATCGCGAACGCCGGGTCCTCAGCCGCTAGCTCGCGGGCGGCCTGCTCGTCCTCGCCCGCCTGCTGCCACTCACGGAAAGCGGCGACGATAGGCGTGAGCTCGGCGTACCTCTTGGCGAGCTTCCTGGCCTGATCCGCGTTCGCGTGCACGCCGGGATCGGCGAGCGCGCGTTCAAGCTCCGCGTGCTCGCCCGCCAGCTCACCAAGCCGGTCGAACACAGTCAACCTTCCTTCATTCGAATGTATGTACAACCCAAACGCCCGCGCGCCATGTGCTGGCACGCGGGCGCTGCGGAAGAGCTACTTCTTGCCGGAGTTCCCGGCAGTCGCGGCCTTGCCGAACCGCTTCTCGAACCGTGCGACGCGTCCGCCGGTGTCGAGGATCTTCTGCTTGCCCGTGTAGAACGGGTGGCAGTTCGAGCACACGTCGGTGTGGATCGCGCCGTTCTTCGCGGTAGACCGCGTGACGAACGTGTTCCCGCAACCGCAGGTCACCGTGGTTTCCTGGTACGCGGGGTGAATCTCAGGCTTCACTTGTTTGGCTCCTTGCCTCAAGCGGTCGCCGGGTCGCCTGCTGCGAGACGTGAACCGGTACCGCGTAGTCGCGGCTTTCTAGTGTGCCAGACGCGCAAACCGCTCGTGACCGGCAGATATTCCTATTGCCTGTCCTGGCCCAGTCCCACCGTCGTCTTCTGGACCTGGAGGAGGAACTCGGCGTTGCTGCGCGTCTTGCGCAACTGCTCCATGAGGAGCTCGAGCGCCTGCTGCGGCTCGAGGGCGTGCAGCACGCGGCGCAGCTGCCAGATGACCTTGAGCTCATCCGGCGCCATCAGGATCTCCTCCTTGCGGGTGCTCGACGCGTCCACGTCGACCGCCGGGAACAGCCGCTTGTCGGCGAGCTCGCGGCGCAGCCGCAGCTCCATGTTGCCGGTGCCCTTGAACTCCTCGAAGATCACCTCGTCCATCCGCGAGCCGGTCTCGATCAGCGCGGTCGCGAGGATGGTCAGCGAGCCGCCGTTCTCGATGTTGCGCGCCGCCCCGAAGAACCGCTTCGGCGGGTACAGCGCGGTCGAGTCAACACCGCCGGAGAGGATACGGCCGCTGGCCGGCGCCGCCTGGTTGTAGGCCCGGCCGAGCCGGGTGATCGAGTCAAGCAGGACCACGACGTCGTGGCCCATCTCGACCAGCCGCTTAGCGCGCTCGATCGCCAGCTCGGCGACCGTGGTGTGGTCGTCGGCCGGGTGGTCGAAGGTGGAGTGGATCACCTCGCCCTTGACGGTGCGCTGCATGTCGGTGACTTCCTCTGGCCGCTCGTCCACGAGGACGACCATAAGGTGGCACTCCGGGTTGTTCTTGGTGATCGCGTTGGCGATGGCCTGCAAGATCATCGTCTTGCCCGCCTTGGGCGGCGACACGATCAGGCCCCGCTGGCCCTTGCCGATCGGGCAGATCAAGTCGATGATCCTGGTGACCATATTGGTCGGGTCGGTCTCAAGCCGCAGCCGGTCCTGCGGGTAGAGCGGGACCAGCTTGGAGAAGTCGGGGCGACCCGTGGACTGCTCTGGGTCCAGGCCGTTGACCTTGTCCAGCCGGACCAGCGCGTTGAACTTCTCCCTGCGCTCGCCGTCGCGCGGCTGGCGGACGGCGCCCTCGATGACGTCGCCCTTGCGCAGCCCGTGCTTGCGCACCTGGGACAGCGAGACGTACACGTCGTTGGGGCCGGGCAGGTAGCCCGTCGTGCGCACGAACGCGTAATTCTCCAGCACGTCCAGGATGCCCGCGATCGGGATCAGCACGTCGTCTTCGGCGATCACCGTCTCCGGCTCGCCGCCCGGACGGTCGCCGCGGCGACGGTTCCTGTTGCGGAACCGGTCGCGGCGTCCCCTGCGGCCCTGGCCGTCCTCGTCGTCGTCGTCGCGGGCGTTCCCGCCCGCGGAGTTCTGGCCGTTCTGCGCGTTCTGCGCGTTCTGGCCCCGGCCCGCGCCGCCCTGGGCGCCGGAGTCGCGGCCGTCCCTGCGCTGGTCGCGGGCATTGCCGCCCTGCCCGTCGC
>NZ_JBARCR010000516.1:0-4799 GCF_049794275.1 Trebonia sp. | reverse complement strand
CGGCGAGGACCTGTCCGGCGGCGACTCGCACGGCGATCGCCCGGAGCGCTCCGACCGGGGCGACCGCGGCGACCGGCCGAACCGCGGCGGCGACGACGGCGCACGCCGTACCCGGCACCGCTCTCGTGGCGGGCGCCCCGAGTAAATGGGCATGCCTAATGACTCGACAGTGCGCAAGACCGTCCTCCCGGGCGGTCTGCGCATTGTCACCGAGTCCCTGCCGTCTGTCCGGTCGGTAGCGCTCGGCATCTGGGTCGGCGTCGGCTCACGCGACGAGGACCAGGCGCACGAGGGCGCCACCCACTACCTTGAGCACCTGCTGTTCAAGGGCACCCGCCAGCGCACCGCGCTGGACATCTCGGCGGCGATGGACGCGGTGGGCGGCGAGCTCAACGCGTTCACCGGCAAGGAGTACACGTGCTACTACGCGCGGGTGCTCGACGCCGACCTGCCGCTGGCGATCGACGTGCTGTCGGACATGGTCACATCCTCGCTGATCCAGCCGAAGGACGTGGACGCCGAGCGGAACGTGGTGCTTGAAGAGATCGCGATGAACGACGACGACCCGGGGGACACGGTCCACGAGGCGTTCACGGCGCAGCTCTTCGGCGACACGCCGCTCGGCCGCCCGGTCCTCGGCACGGTCGGGTCGATCAACGGGATCACCCGTGACCAGATCTGGGAGCACTACGCCGCCAGGTACACCGCGCCGCACCTCGTGGTCGCGGCGGCCGGCAACCTGGATCACGACGCGGTGGTGGCCAGGGTCCGTGCCGCGTTCAAGGACGCCCTGGAGGTGACCTCGGATGAGGCGCCCGCCGCGCCGCGGCTGCGCAAGTCCGACGGGGTGCTGTGGGAGGGCTACGGGCCGTCCGCCGGCTCCGGGCTGAAGCTGGTGTCCCGGCCGATCGAGCAGGCCAACCTGGTGCTCGGCTGTGAAGGGCTGGCCCGCACGGACCAGCGGCGGTTCGCGCTCGGCGTGCTGAACGCCGCGCTCGGCGGCGGCATGTCGTCGCGGCTGTTCCAGGAGATCCGCGAGAAGCGGGGGCTGGCCTACTCGGTTTACAGCTTCACCGCGCAGCACGCGGACACCGGCATGTGGGGCCTCTACGCCGGCTGCCTGCCGTCCAAGGCCGACGACGTGCTGTCGATCTGCGTCGCCGAGATCGCGAAGGTCGTGGACAAGGGGCTGACCGACGCGGAGCTCGACCGCGGCAAGGGCCAGGTACGCGGCGGCATGGTCCTCGGCCTCGAGGACCCGTCGTCGCGGATGACCAGGCTCGGCAAGTCCGAGCTGGTCTACCCCGACCTGGAGCCGGTCGACGAGCTGATCGCGGCGATCGACGCGGTCACCCACGACGACGTGAGCGCGATCGCGGCCGAGATCCTTACCCGGCCTAAGGCCCTGGCTGTCGTGGGACCGTTCGATGACCCGGCAGCGTTCTCAGGCGTCTTGTCCTAACCTCCTTTTCGCGAGCTGACCCCGACTTAGGGGCAGAAAATTACGTCAAAGCGCCGATAACAGCAAGAAAAGCGTGACGTTCTGCCCCTAAGTCGAGTGGCGTTGGCGGTGTGTGCCACAGCGCCAATAGGTTCGTGCCTGTGGGCCACACCGCCAATACGCGGTGGGCTCTTTCCGGGTGAGGATGCCTTGGCGGCGTAAGATCCTGCGCGAACAGCTAGCCAATGGGAGGCGTGATGATCAAGGTGGGGGTGGTTGGGGCCCGGGGGCGGATGGGGCAGCAGGTGTGCGCCACCGTTGCGGGGCAGGCCGACCTTGAGCTTGCCGCTCAGGTGGATGAGGGGGATTCGCTAGAGGCACTGCTCGGCTCTGGTGTCGTCGTGGACTTTACGCATCCTGGCGCGGTCATGGGGAACCTGCGGTGGTGCGTAGAGCATGGACTGAATGTCGCCGTGGGGACTTCCGGGTTCGGGGATGAGCGGCTGGCTGAGGTGCGGTCGTGGACGGATAAGGCCGAGGGGGTTCGGGTGCTGATCGTGCCCAACTTCTCCGTCGGTGCCGTGCTGATGATGCGGTTCGCCGCGCAGGCGGCCAGGTTCTTCGAGTCGGCCGAGGTCATCGAGCTGCATCACGCGAACAAGGTGGACGCGCCCTCGGGGACGGCGCTGCGGACCGCGGGGCTGATCAGCGAGGCCAGGGCCAACGGCGGGCTCGGCGCGCCGCCGGATGCGACCAAGCAGGAGGTGGCGGGCGCGCGCGGCGCGAGAGTCGACGACGTGCGGGTGCACTCGGTGCGGCTGTCCGGGCTGGTGGCGCACCAGGAGGTGCTCTTCGGCGGGCACGGCGAGACGCTCACGATCAGGCACGACTCGCTGGACCGGGCGTCGTTCATGCCGGGCGTGCTGCTCGCGGTCCGCGGCCTCGCCTCGCTGCCCGGCGGGCTCACCGTGGGCATCGAGCCGCTGCTCGGCCTCGGCTAGGGGGCTCGCGTAGGCTGCGGTTATGTGCCGCAGCATCAAGACCTTGCGCCCGCCGTACGCCGAGCAGGTGACCGACGCGGACGTCCGCGCCGCCGCCCTGCAGTACGTCAGGAAGATCAGCGGGTTCCGCGCCCCGGCCGCGCGTAACGCCGCCGCGTTCGACGCGGCCGTCGAGGAGGTCGCGGCCTCGACCGCCCGCCTGCTCGCCGCTCTCGAAGTTCGCCCCGGAGGGGCGAAGGCCGCCGTATCTGGGTAGGGAGCGATCATGCGGCTAATCCTCAACCTGATCTGGCTGATCCTGTGCGGCTGGTGGATTGCGATCCTGTACTTCCTGGCGGGCATCATCGCCTTCATCTTGATCATCACGATCCCGTTCGGCATCGCGGCGTGGCGGATCGCCAACTACGCGCTGTGGCCATTCGGCCGGTCCATCGTCAGGCGTCCCAGGGCCGGCATCGGCTCACTAATCGGAAACATCATCTGGATCATCCTGCTCGGCTGGGAGCTGGCCCTCGGCCACCTGATCAGCGGTGCCCTCCTCTGCCTGACGATCATCGGCATTCCGCTCGGGCTCGCCAACTTCAAGCTGATCCCGATCTCGCTGCTCCCGCTCGGCGTCCAGATCGTGCCGTCCGACGAGCTGTACCCCGGCTACCGCTGAAGCTTGTCGGGCTGGTCCCGTGGCAAGTCGTCGGTCGAAGGCACGTACACGGCGCCGCCAGAGCCCCGCGCCCGCAGCGCCGCGGTCACCCGCGCTGCCATGTATGACGGGAGGTACTCGGCCAGCGCGGACGGCGGGACGAACCTGAAGTCGTCGAGCTCCTCTTCCTGGAGCACGATCGGCGACGGATCGGCCAGCACACCGCCGTCGAAGACGAACGCCACCAGCGGCCTGGGACGCAGCCCCTCGGGAGCGATCCAGGCCACGGCGAGCAGCGGGCCCATCGGCACGCTAAGGCCGAGTTCCTCGCGCACCTCCCTGGCGCAGCCATCGTGCGGCGGTTCCCCGTCCTCAAGGATGCCGCCGGGCAGCGACCAATGGTCGCGGTAATTCGGCTTGACGAGCAGGACGTCGCCCGGCGGAGAAGTGATGAGTGCGGCGGCAGTTCCGTACAGGGTCGCGAGGGTCGCGTACCACTCGGCGGCGTCGAGGAACGTCGGCATAGTCCGACCCTAACGCGCACGCGCCGCGTCCGGCGGCGGTAGCCTTTCGGGCATGGATGAGACCGAGAGCAGAGTCGAGGTCATCGTCACGACTGACACCTCCGTCGCGCCGCACAAGGCCGGCGAGAGCAAGCTTTACGTGATGTTCGACGCGGCCAAGCCAGAGGCCGGAAAGCTCTACTTCACCGAAGCCGAGTGGGACGCGTTCGTGCTCGGCGTCAAGGACGGCGAGTTCGACCTCGACGAGGGCGGGAACCTGCCGCCGCTGCCTGAGTCGCAGCACCAGAACTAGGCCGCACGGCCGGACGAGCCAGGCTGGCGGCGCCCGCTCACCAGAGCGTGGGCTGCGCGGCCGCGGAGCCGGCCCTGGCGCCCGCGGCATCCCAGGCGCCGAGCACGCCCTCGTGGCGGAGCAGCCACTCCTTCCGGTCCAGACCCCAGCCGTAGCCGGTCAGCGAACCGTCGGCACCGATCACCCGGTGGCACGGCAGGATGATCGAGATCGGGTTCCGCCCGTTGGCGAGCCCGACGGCCCTGGAAGCTAGCAATGACTTGCCGAGCGCGGCCGCCACCTCGCCGTAGCTCATTGTCACGCCGAAGGGGATGCGGGCGAGCTCTTCCCACACGGACAGCTGGAACGGCGTGCCGCGCGGTGCGAGCGGCAGGTCGAACTCCTTCCGCGATCCCGCGAAATACTCGTCGAGCTGGGCGGCCGCCACGCCGAACCCGCCGGGCCGGCGAGTCCAGCCAGGCTGAACGGTCGCGGAATGGGACCCCGCGTCGAGCATGTACAGCCCGGTCAGCGCCTGCTCGTCACCCGTCAGCAGCAGCCTGCCGACGGGGGAGTCCACGATGTCGTACAGGGCCGGTGTCGCCGGGGCGCCAGGGTCGGACGGCAGGAACGGCGTGATCATGATGTCGGTGCCCCTTATGGTCGTGTTTCGCGTTCGGCTGGTTCGAGGGTTGCCCAGAGGTGGTGGACCGCGTATGAGCGCCAGGGACGCCAGCGTTCCGCGACCGCGACGCCCGCACCGGCGCCGAGGGCCGCGAGCGCGCGCAGCACTCCGACGTCCGTCGCCGGGAACGCGTCGGGATCGGACAGCGCGCGCATCCTGATGTAGGCCACGGTCCACGGCCCGATGCCCGGCAGCGCCAGCAGCCGCGCCGCCGCCTCGTCGCGGTCCGCACCGGGG
>NZ_JBARCR010000515.1:0-9020 GCF_049794275.1 Trebonia sp. | reverse complement strand
CACCTGGCGGCCATCCGGGAGGCGGAGCCCGGCGCGCTCCCCGCCTACCTGGCGCTGGCGCGGCTGACCGCCGACCGGGCGCTGGCGACCGGGCTGCTCAAGCCGAACGACGCGGAACGGCTGCTCGGCGTCCTGGGAGACGAATGATCGTCGCCACCACCCGCGCGGAGCTCAAGGCGGCCCGCGACAAACTACCCGGCCCCGTGGTCCTCGTGCCCACGATGGGCGCGCTGCACGACGGGCACCGCGCGCTGCTGCGGCGGGCGCGCGAGATCGCGGGCGCCGCGGGGACGGTCGCGGTGTCGATCTTCGTCAACCCGCTCCAGTTCGGGCCCAACGAGGACCTCGAAAGGTACCCGCGGACGTTGCGGGAGGACCTGGAAACCTGCGCGGCCGAGCACGTTGACCTCGTGTTCGCGCCCGGCGTCGGCGAGATGTACCCGCGGCGGCAGCTCGTGACCGTCGATCCCGGCGCGGCGGGTGAGATCCTCGAGGGCGAGTTCCGCCCCGGGTTCTTCCAGGGCGTGCTGACCGTGGTGCTCAAGCTGTTCAGCCTGGTGCGCCCGGACGTCGCCGTGTTCGGCCAGAAGGACGCGCAGCAGCTCGCGCTGGTGCGCCAGATGGTCGCCGACTTCGCGCTCGGCATCGAGATCGAGGGCGTGCCGACGGTGCGCGCCGCGGACGGGCTCGCGTTGTCGAGCAGGAACAAGTACCTGTCTTCATCGGAACGTACGGTGGCGACTGTCCTGCACAAAGCCCTTGCCGTAGGCGGGGCGGCCGCCGGGCGCGGTCCCCGCGCGGTGCTCGACGATGCCCGGCAGGTGCTGGCCGAGGAGGGGGGCTCCCTCGATGTGGATTACCTGGCTCTTGTTTCCGCGGGAACTTACGAGCTCGTTCTGAGTGATGATTTTTCCGGACCGGCAACCCTCGCCATCGCCGCACGCCTCGGCACGACGCGGCTGATCGACAACGTGACGATCCAGGTCGGGACGGGACGCGATGCTGCTGACGATTGACATCGGGAACACCAACATGGTGCTGGGGGTGTTCGACGGCGACACGGTCGTCGAGCACTGGCGGATCGCGACCGTGCCGGACCGGACCGCGGACGAGATCGCGGCCCTGCTGCACGGGCTGCTCGCACGGTCGGCGACGGTCAAGGAATCCGACCTGGACGGGATATCGCTGTGCTCCACGGTGCCCTCGGTACTGCACGAGATGCGTGAGCTGTGCGGCAGGTACTACGCGGACGTGCCGACCGTGATCGTCGAGCCTGGGGTGAAGACCGGCGTGCCGATCCGGATGGACAACCCGAAAGAGGTCGGCAGCGACCGGATCATGAACTCGCTCGCCGCCATGCACCTGTACGGCGGGCCGGCCATCGTGGTCGACTTCGGCACCTCGACCAACTTCGACGCGGTCAGCGCGCGCGGCGAGTTCGTCGGCGGCGCCCTCGCGCCGGGGATCGAGATCTCGGTGGACGCGCTGTCCCGGCGCGCCGCTCAGCTGCTCAAGGTGGAGCTGACCAGGCCGCAGCGGGTGGTCGGGAAGAACACCGTCGAGGCGCTGCAGTCCGGGATCGTCTACGGGTTCGCCGGGCAGGTGGAGGGGATCGCGCGCCGGATGGCGGCGGAGCTGTCCCCTGACGACCCCGACGCGGTGACGGTGATCGCGACGGGCGGCCTGGCGCCGCTGGTCATCGGCGAAGTGTCGATCATCGACGCGCATGAGCCGTGGCTCACGCTGATCGGCCTGCGCCTCGTGTGGGAACGCAACACGGCCAGGGAAACCAATGTGCCGCCGGGCGGCGATCGCCGGTAACCTTCGGGCGTGGCTGACGACAACGTTCCGGAGCAGGTACGCGTCCGGCTGGAGAAGCGCGCGCGGATGCTCGCGTCTGGCGTGGACCCTTATCCCGTGGGGTACCCGCGGACGACGACCGCCGCCGCGCTGCGGGAGAAGTACCCGGACCTGCCGAAGGACACGGCGACCGGCGAGATCGTGGGCGTGGCCGGGCGCGTCATGCTGTCCAGGATCGGCGGCAAGATCTGCTTCGCGACGCTGCGCGACGGCACCGGCGACATCCAGGCGATGATCCGCCTCGACGAGGTAGGCGCCGAGCGGCTGGCCGACTGGAAGCGGGACGTCGACCTCGGGGATCACGTCGGGGTGACCGGCGAGGTGATCACGTCGCGGTCCGGCGAGCTTTCCGTGCTGGCCCACTCGTTCGCGATCACCGCCAAGTCGCTGCGCCCGCTGCCAGAGAAGCACGCCGGGCTGACGGACCCCGAGGCGCGGGTGCGGCAGCGGTACCTGGACCTGATCGTAAACCCCGCGTCTCGGCGGCTGGCGGAGATGCGCTCGGCGGTCACGCAGTCGGTGCGCTCGTCGCTGCTGGCGCGCGGCTACCTCGAGGTCGAGACCCCGATCCTGACGCCGTTGCACGGCGGGGCCAACGCCCGGCCGTTCACCACGCACTACAACGCCTACGACGTGGACGTGTACCTGCGGATCGCGCTCGAGCTGTACCTGAAGCGGCTCGCCGTCGGCGGGATCGAGAAGGTCTTCGAGATCGGCAGGAACTTCAGGAACGAGGGCGTGGACAGCACCCATAACCCCGAGTTCACGATGCTCGAGGCCTACGAGGCGTACGGGGACTACAACACGATCGGCGAGCTGACGCAGTCGCTGGCGCAGGGCGCGGCGGTGGCGGCGTTCGGGTCGACAGTGATCAGGCGGGCCGACGGGACCGAGCACGACATCGGCGGGTCCTGGCCCTCGATCCCCGTGCACGAGGCCATCTCCGCGGCGCTCGGCGAGTCCGTCACGCCTGACACCGGGCTGCCGGTGCTGATTGAGCTGTGCGCGAAGGCGGAAGTGCCGCTGCAGCCTGCCTGGAACCGGGGCCAGGTCATCCTCGAGATGTACGAGCGCCTCGTGGAGAAGCAGACCGTGGCGCCGACGTTCTACCGTGATTTCCCCGTCGAGGTGTCCCCGCTGACGCGCCAGCACCGCACTGACCCGCGACTGGCGGAACGGTGGGACCTGGTGGCGTTCGGCGCGGAGCTGGGGACCGGCTACTCGGAGCTCGTCGACCCGGTGGAGGAGCGCGCCAGGCTGACGGCGCAGTCGCTGCTCGCCGCCGGGGGCGACCCGGAGGCGATGCAGCTCGACGAGGACTTCCTGCTGGCCCTGGAGTACGCCATGCCGCCTTCCGGCGGCATGGGGATGGGGCTGGACCGCCTGATGATCATGCTGACCGGTGAGAACATCAGGGAGACGATCCTGTTCCCCTTCGTCAGGCCCGGCGCCTAGGTTCCAGGCCGCTAGGCGATGCGCACCGCGCCTACGTAGGCGTTCCAGAACACGGCCTGGACCTGGACGTCCTGCCCGGCGCTCGGCGCGTCCACCATCAGCCCGTTGCCGATGTAGATGCCCACGTGGCTGATGTCGGCGAAGAAGAACACCAGGTCGCCTGGCTCGAGCTGGTCACGGGACACGTGCATGCCGGAGTTCCACAGCGATCCCGTGTAGTGCGGCAGCGAGATGCCTTCCTGGGCGAAGGCCCAGACAACCAGCCCCGAGCAGTCGTAAGAGTCCGGGCCCGCCGCTCCCCATACATAGGGCTTGCCGCGCTGGGTCAGCGCGGCGCGCAGCGCCGTCGTGTCCACATTGGTCGCCTCGGGCAGTATCACGTCCGGGTAGGAACCGGTCTGGTCGAAGATCGCCATCGCCTGGGCCATCGCCGAGCTGTTCAGGATGTCGAGCTTGGACTGGATGGCCTTGACCTTGCCGTTGATCTGCCCCTGCAGCTGGTTGACCGTGGCGATCTCTTCCTGAGCGGTCACCTGCGCCCGCTGAGAGGCGATCTGCATCTTCTGCAGGTTGGTCAGCCGCATACCGGCCTGATCGTTGATCTCGAGGACGGTCGAGGCCTGGTTCAGGAACAGCCCCGGGTCCCCGCTGGTCAGCATCTGGAGCGTGGGATCGAACCCCTGGTTCATGTAGCCCATGGCGGCGAGCTGGCTGACCGCCAGCTGGCTGCCCGCCATCGCCTTTTGCGCGCGGGCGGCGGCGAGCTTGGCGAGCCGCTCCTGCGTCTTCGCGTTGGCGATCTGGATCTGCAGGCCGTCGAACTGCTGGCTCAGCGAGTCAACCTGATTGGAAAGCTGCCTCGCTTGCGCGACGAGCGCGCCGAGAGATGGCTGCGGCAGGGTCGTCTCAGCATCGCTAGCGCCTGGCTGGAGCAGCAGGGCAACCGCGATCGCGGTCGCCGCCAGCGGCGCAACCCTCCTTATCGTGCGCACATCGATGCACGATATCGGATCCCCGGGCCGCTGCCATCCGACTCGCTAGAAGTTTTGCCTTTCTAACGGCTGCGATGTTCCGCCTTCGCCGATTCGCCGGATGTGGTATGGGAGCGCGCCGTTGACGCCGGATCGTGATGAACCGATCGCGTGCCGAAGCGGGGCATGGCAACTTCGTCTACTGGCCCATTCAATTATGGCGCTACAGTAGTCCCCGCGATGGGGTACATAGTCAGGCAAGCGCGCACCAGGGATGTTCCGGTAATCCGTGCGCTGATCGACCAGAACGTGGGATCGCGACGGTTGCTGGACAAGCACACCGTGAATCTCTACGAGGACATCCAGGAGTTCTGCGTCGCCGAGAGTTCCGCTGACGGCATGGTTGCCGGGTGCGGGGCACTGCACGTTATGTGGGAGGATCTGGCCGAGATCCGGACGCTCGCGGTAGCCGAGAGCAGGCGCGGTTCCGGCATCGGCCACATCATCGTGGACGAGTTGCTTGACCGCGCCAGGCAACTTGGTGTAGCGCGCGTTTTTGTGCTGACCTTCGCCGTGTCCTTCTTCGAGCGACACGGATTCACCGAAATCAGCGGAACCCCAGTGGCTCCTGAGGTCTACGCGGAGTTGCTCCGTTCATATGACGACGGGGTCGCGGAGTTCCTCGACCTGGATCGCGTCAAGCCGAACACGCTGGGCAACACGCGCATGCTGCTCCGGTTGTGAACCTGGCCGCCGAATTCCGCGGGCACGAGCAATGACCTGGTAATTCTGTGTTTCCTCAGCCGCAAGGGAACGGCAGCGCGGGACCAGCGGGCTCCGGCAGCCCTGGCGCGCCGGGCCGAAGGTAGAGTGCTAAGTGCGGGCGGCGCTCAGCTCGCCTGCCGCTAGACCACGGGCGGAGGTGACCTTCATGCCGCAGGACCTTGCCGCACTCGCGCCGTCGGCGATTGTCTGCGTGGCTTTTCTAATCGGCGGATGGATGCTGTTGCGCCGCGAGTTGGCGCCCAAGCGGCGCAAGCGGGCCGCGGCCGATGGTCACCAGACCAGTGAACGGTCACATGAACCGGGCGAGCGAAGCGAAAGCTGATATTTCGTACGACGGCGTGTTTATCTGACTTGCGATGACGGCCTAATGCTAACTGTGCACCGAATGCGCGATTACTTAGAGTTACCGGTCAGTCTTGTCATGAGAGTGTGCCACAGATGTCCCATGAGAAAGTGCGCTGTTGTCAATTGTAATATGCCTACCGATGGGTATATCTTTAGCTTCCGAAATGGTTTGCTCCGCAGAAGGGCTGAATCCATGGCACAGAAGGTGCAGGTGCTTCTCGTCGATGATCTCGATGGAAGCGAAGCGACTGAGACCGTGTCCTTTGGACTGGACGGTCTCTCCTATGAGATCGACCTGAGTTCCGGCAACGCTGGCGAGCTACGCAAAGAGCTAGCCCACTATGTCGACCACGCCAGGAAGTCGAACGCGCCCGCACGCCGCCGCCGCGCACGCAGCGGAGCAGGCCGGGAGCAGAGCGCGCGAATCCGTGAGTGGGCGAAGTCGCGCGGCTTCAAGGTCAATGAGCGCGGTCGCATTCCCGCCAACATCGTGGCCGAGTACGAGGCCGCCCACTAGCATCACCAGCTCGCCCGCCCGGGCGTTCCGCAGACCCGGGCGGCTGTCGTCCTCCGCTAACCTCTCCCGCGTCCCGGTTTGCCTGTTCCCCGCGTCACGGTCTTACATCCCCCTTACGTCCGCGTCATGCCCGCCCCCCTGCCAGGCCTCCGCTTGCCGGACTGCGCTGGTCACGCGGCGCGTTCGCTTCCGGCGTACTTGGAACTACCCTGCGACTTCACGCTGTTGGATGGGGGTGAAGGCGCAGTGTCCGGGGAAGTTCTTCTGTAGGTGGCGCATAATCGCGTTAAGTACAGGATCGGGCACGCGGCTACCATGCGGAGCAGCAGGCACGCCGAGCCTGCCGGTTCCCCGCTGTGAGGAGAGCACGACATGTTCGAGAGGTTTACCGACCGGGCGCGGCGGGTTGTCGTCCTGGCGCAAGAAGAAGCCAGGATGCTCAATCACAACTACATTGGCACGGAGCACATCCTGCTCGGCCTCATCCATGAGGGCGAGGGTGTGGCGGCCAAGGCGCTCGAGTCGCTTGGCATCAGCCTGGAGGCGGTCCGCCAGCAGGTCGAGGAGATCATCGGCCAGGGCCAGCAGGCGCCGTCGGGACACATCCCGTTCACTCCGCGTGCCAAGAAGGTCCTTGAGCTATCGCTGCGCGAGGCGCTGCAGCTCGGTCATAACTACATAGGCACTGAGCACATCCTGCTCGGCCTGATCCGCGAGGGCGACGGCGTGGCAGCCCAGGTCCTCGTCAAGCTTGGCGCGGACCTGAACCGCGTGCGCCAGCAGGTCATCCAGTTGCTGCACGGGTACCAGGGCAAGGAGCCCGCCGGATCGGCGGCGAGCGGGAGCACGGAATCGGCGCCGTCCACCTCGCTCGTGCTCGACCAGTTCGGCCGGAACCTGACCCAGGGCGCCCGCGAAGGCAAGCTGGACCCGGTGATTGGCCGGGAGAAGGAAATCGAGCGGGTCATGCAGGTGCTGTCCCGGCGCACCAAGAACAACCCGGTCCTGGTGGGCGCCCCCGGCGTCGGCAAGACCGCGGTGGTCGAGGGCCTGGCGCAGAAGATCGTCAAGGGCGAGGTGCCGGAGACGATCAAGGACAAGCAGCTCTACACGCTCGACCTCGGCGCGCTCGTCGCCGGGTCGCGGTACCGCGGTGACTTCGAAGAGCGGCTCAAGAAGGTGCTCAAGGAGATCCGCACCCGCGGCGACATCATCCTGTTCATCGACGAGATCCACACGCTCGTCGGCGCGGGCGCGGCAGAGGGCGCGATCGACGCGGCGTCGATCCTCAAGCCCATGCTCGCCCGTGGTGAACTGCAGACGATCGGCGCGACCACCCTTGACGAGTACCGCAAGTACCTGGAGAAGGACGCCGCTCTCGAGCGCCGGTTCCAGCCCATCCAGGTCGCGGAGCCGACGATCTCGCACACCATCGAGATCCTCAAGGGCCTGCGCGACAGGTACGAGGCACACCACCGGGTGTCCATCACCGACGGCGCGCTCGTCGCGTCGGCGCAGCTCGCGGACCGCTACATCAGCGACAGGTTCCTGCCGGACAAGGCGATCGACCTGATCGACGAGGCCGGATCGCGGATGCGCATCCGCCGCATGACGGCGCCGCCGGACCTGCGCGAGTACGACGAGAAGATCGCCCAGGTGCGCAAGGAGAAGGAGTCGGCGATCGACTCCCAGGACTTCGAGAAGGCAGCCGCGCTGCGGGACACCGAGAAGCAGCTGCTCGGCAAGAAGGCCGCCAGGGAGAAGGAGTGGAAGGCCGGCGACATGGACGTGGTCGCTGAGGTCAACGAGGAGCTCATCGCCGAGGTCCTCGCCACCGCGACCGGCATCCCTGTCTTCAAGCTCACCGAGGAAGAGTCGCAGCGCCTGCTGCGCATGGAAGACGAGCTGCACAAGCGCGTGATCGGTCAGAACGACGCGATCAGGGCGCTGTCGCAGGCCATCCGGCGGACCCGGGCCGGCCTGAAGGACCCGAAGCGGCCCGGTGGCTCGTTCATCTTCGCGGGGCCGTCCGGCGTCGGCAAGACGGAGCTGTCCAAGACGCTGGCGGAGTTCCTGTTCGGCGACGAGGACTCGCTGATCCAGCTCGACATGTCCGAGTACATGGAGAAGCACACGGTGTCCCGGCTGTTCGGCTCGCCGCCCGGTTACGTGGGCTACGAGGAGGGCGGCCAGCTCACCGAGAAGGTGCGCCGCCGGCCGTTCTCTGTGGTCCTGTTCGACGAGATCGAGAAGGCCCACCCGGACATCTTCAACTCGCTGCTCCAGATCCTGGAAGACGGGCGTCTCACCGACGCTCAGGGTCGCATGGTGGACTTCAAGAACACCGTGATCATCATGACCACGAACCTGGGGACGAAGGACATCTCCAAGGGCGTGTCCGTCGGGTTCGCCAAGCAGGGCGAGTCCAAGGGCTCGTACGACCGGATGAAGTCGAAGGTCGGCGAGGAGCTGAAGCAGCACTTCCGGCCCGAGTTCCTCAACCGGGTGGACGACATCATCGTGTTCCACCAGCTGGAGCGGGACGAGATCTTCCAGATCGTGGACCTGATGGTCGCCAAGGTCGACGACCGGCTGAAGGACCGCGACATGGGCATCGAGGTCCGGGAGCCCGCCAAGGAGCTGCTCTCCAAGCGCGGTTACGACCCGGTGCTCGGCGCCCGTCCGCTGCGCCGCACGATCCAGCGGGAGATCGAGGACGCGCTGTCCGAGAAGATCCTGTTCGGCGAGCTGCGGCCAGGCCAGATCGTGATCGTGGACACCGAGGGCGAGGGCAGCGGCGAAGACGTGAAGTTCACCTTCACCGGCGTCCCGAAGCCCGAGTCCGTGCCCGAAGAGGCGACGGTCGCGGCCGTGGCGGCCGCAGAGCCGGCTACCGGCCCCACCAACACCGGTGGCGGCTCGGCGGCCAGCGAAGGGCCGGGTACGGCTCAGGCGCTCGGCTAGCTCGGTTTAACCCACAAGCCCCGCGCGGCCCGTTGGTCGCGCGGGGCTTGTGGTGTTTCGGCGCGTTCAGTCGGGGCCTCCAGAGCGGCCCCGAACAACGCGTCTCGACACCACTGCGCCCC
>NZ_JBARCR010000514.1:0-9609 GCF_049794275.1 Trebonia sp. | reverse complement strand
ACCAGGTACGGCGCCGGCTCTGCCCAGGCGCGGTCGGCAGGCATGGCCGCGAACTCGGCCGCGAGCGGATGCCCGGCGCCCCGTTCGGCCAGTTCGCCTATTGCCAGTTCGTCGACGACCATGGCGGCGGCGAGCGGCCAGTCAGCCGCCTTGGCGGCGTGCCGCACCGCGTCAGCGAGCCGGCCGTCGCGCTGATGCCACCGGGCCGCCCGCTGATGGAGGACGGCCACCCGCTCCGGATGCTCGAGCCGCAGCTTCAGGCGCAGCATCTCGGCGAACAAGTTGTGGTAGCGGTACCAGCCAGGGGCCAGCGGCTGGACGAACGCGTTCGTGCGGGCCAGGGACGCCAGGACGCCCGCGGCGTGCCCGTCGCCGGTCAGCTCGACAGCGCCATCGGCGCTGACATGCTCCAGGATGCTCGTGCTCAGCAGGACCTCGCGAACCTCCGGCGGCTGCACGTTGAGCACCTCGTCGACCAGGTAGCAGATCAGGGCACTGTCCTCAGTCAGCAGTTCCTTGATGAACTGGCCGGGGTCGGGATGAGCGCCCAGTGACATCGCCGCCAGGCGCAGGCCGGCCGCCCAGCCCTCGGTTCGCTGCGTCAGGCTCTCCAGCGAGTCCGCCGTCAGGGTACTGCCGTGCTGCGCCAGCAGCAGGCTGGCCTCGGCGGCGCTGAACGCGAGGTCGTCCGCCCGGATCTCGGTCAGCTGCCCGGCTACCCGGTAGCGGTGCAGCGGCAGCAGCGGGTCCATGCGCGAGGTGACCACGACGCGCAAGCCGGATCCAGCGTTCCGCAGCATGAAGTCGAGCCCCTTCAGTGTTCCAGGCTCGGTGAGAAGGTGCAGGTCATCGAGGACCAGTGTCAGCGGCAGGTCCTGGGCGGCCAGCAGCGCGGTCAGCCCGAGCAGGAACCCGTCAACCCCGGCCGGCTCCTGCGGAATGGCCTGCAGCGTCTTCGGCACGGCGATACCGGACCGGCGCAGCGCAGCCACGACATAGGACCAGAACGCGCCCGGCCGGTTGTCGAACTCATCCAGGCAGACCCAGGCGACCCGGTCGGCTTCTGCCGCCGCCCACATCGCCACGGCCATCGTCTTCCCCGCACCAGCCGGGCCGGTCACCACGGTCAGCGGGCACCACCGCGTTCCCTCGGCGATCCGCCCGGTAATCCTCGGGCGCTGCACCGCCCAGGCCGGAACATCAGGTGCGGTGATCTTTGACGTCAGAATCGGATCGCCCATGAGCACCGTCGAACGCCGGGTGCTCGTCGGCGCCCGGTTGGCAGCATATGCGGCCATCATTACCTCCCGTGCGGGTCGGGGCGGCTTGGTCGCTATGGGGCACACTTCTGATACCCCCCCCAAAACCACCCAACGCCCTCGGGTGAGCCCGTGCATCATGCGATCGGCATGAAATCATCCCGAACGGGCCCGTGACGTCGCCATTTCCCGCGATTACCCGCCTCAGGGGGCTATTCCTTCGAGCAGGCCAAGCTCCCGGGACCTGATGACCGCCTGGTTGCGTGAGGAGGCGCCGAGCTTGCGGTAGATCGACATCGCCTGGGACTTGACGGTGTGCGGCGACAGGAACATCTCGGCGCCGATCTCGGGAAACGACAGGTGCGTGGCCAGCATCGGCAGGACGCGCAGCTCGGCGGTGGTCAGCGAAGACATCCCGGGAGTGGCCGGGCCGCGCTCGGCCGAAAGCCGGGCCCGCAGCTCCAGGGCCTCGTACACCAGGGTGCCCAGGCCGGGCCTGCGCTTGAGGATCTCCTCGATCTCGCGCAGCAGCGTCCTGGCCCCGGCTATGTCGGCAAACGCCAGATGCACGTGGATGAGCTGGATCCGGGCCTGCACGGCCAGGTGCGGGATGGCGTAGGTGAGCAATGGCCGCAGCCGCTGCGCGCTGACAAGCTCGCGCCGTGCCGCCGTAAGGTCCCCACGGTACACCGCGGCGCGGGCGAGCACCGCGCTGGCGAGCAGCGCCTCCATTCCGATCGGGCGGAGCGCGTCCCTTGCCTGGGCGGCCAAGGTCTCCGCGCGACTCCAGTCGCCGTTCGCCATCGCCAGCAGCGACCGCTCGCACAGCGCGTCCGCCTGCACCTCGTGCGCGCCGACTTCCTCCGCGATGCGGACGGCGTCCTCCAGGAGCGCGTCACTGCCGTCATGGTCATCAGACAGAATGCGCGCGAGGGCCTGGAAGAGCGGGGCTACGGGCGTCATGGTGTTCGCGGCCGTGAACTTCCGCACTGCCTCGTCCGCGTCGGTGCGCATCTGTTCGACGCCGCGCCGGCACATGATGGCGCGGAGCACGCCGGCCCAGGCCTCGGTGACGGGGTCGGCAGGTCGTGACGAGTCCCCGTACTGCCAGCTGTCCACGATGTCCGCCCACCGCTCGGCCTGGGCTGGCCGCCCGGTTTCCGCGGCCAGCACCGCGGCCCAGACGGCGATGAGCGGGTACCTCGCGATCCCGTCCCGGTCGTCCAGCCACCGGAACCACCGCTGGAGCGTCACGAACCGGCCCTGCCGGTCGGTCGGCACCCACAGGCTCTGCGCCAGGCGGGCGGCCGCGTCGACGTCGCCGGCGGCCATGGCGTACTCGAGCGCTTCTTCAGGGAGGCCGTTGGCCTCACACCAGGCGGCCGCGCGGCGGCGGAGGACCGGCAGCAGGCCCGGTTCCAGCCGTTCCAGCTCGGCCAGCAGCATGTCGCGGAACAGGTGATGGTAGCGGAACCAGAAGCCGCGCCGGTCCAGCGGCACCAGCAGCAGGTTCGACCGCACCAGCTCGGCCAGCTCGGCCGCGGAGCCGGGCTGATCGAGCACCGCTTCGCACAGCGGCCCGCACATGCGGTTGAGCACCGCGGTCCTAGTGAGGAACTCCCGGTGCCGCGCCGAGATCCGCCCGAGGAACTCCGACTCCATGTACTGGCTCACCAGCCGGTCATCCCCGCCGAACGCGTCCTCCGCGCCCTGGACGGAGCCGCCTTCCCGCAGGTAGAGCGCGGCCAGGTACAGCCCGGCGGCCCACCCTTCTGTCCGCTGGTGCAGTGCGGCCACGTCGTCGTCGCCGAGCGGGACGTCAGCCGCGTGCAGCAGCGAGGCGGCCTCCTGGCGACTCAGCGACAGCTCGGCAGGCCCGATCTCCAGGATCCGGCCCTCGACGCGCAGCCGCGCTATCCGCAGCGGCGGGGTGTCGCGGCCCGCCAGTATCAGCCGCGACCCTGGCGGGACGTGATCGGCCAGCACCGACAGCGCGTCCCGGCATTCGGTATTCCAGAGCAGGTGCGCGTCGTCGAGCACCAGCACCACGGGCGCGGTCATCGACCAGAACGCCGACCCCAGCCGCGGCACCACCGTGCCCGGGACCGAGCTGGTGTTCGATGCGAGCGCCTCGAACACCTGGTCACCCACCGGCTGCACCGAGTCCAGCGCCGCCGCCACATAACTGAGCAGGACCTTCGGGTCGTTGTCCCGGTCATCGAGGGACACCCAGGCGAACGCCTCGCCGTCGCGTGCTGCCCACTGTGCCAGCAGCGTCGTCTTGCCGTACCCGGACGGCGCGACCACCGAGACGATCGGGGGAGAGCCGTCCGCCGCCAGCCGGCCGATCAGCGCGGAGCGGGGGATGGTTCCTGGCCGGGCGGCGGGGCGGCGGAGCTTGGAGGTCATAAGGTCGAACCCCGGCCTGGCCGCAGGCCGCGTCTGGCTGGGATACTGCCGCACGCTGTTCGCCTTCATCCCCCCAAAACCGCGCCTTTCCCGACGGTCTACGGCTCTATGCTCGGCTCCAGGCCATTCTCACGTCAAGAGAATTCATCGAGTGCAATTGCGCCCCGTGGTATTTACCCGTCGAGCAGCTCCAGTTGCCTGGACCGGATGACCGCCTCGTTGCGGGAGGAGGCGCCGAGCTTGCGGAATATCGAGTACGCCTGTGACTTGACGGTGTTCGGCGAGACGAACAGCTCGGCGGCGATCTCGGGGTAGGACAGGTGGGTGGCCAGCAGCGGCAGGATGCGCAGTTCGGCGGCCGTCAGGGAGGAGGCTCCGGGAGCGCGGGGGTCGCGTTCGGCTCCGATGCGGGCCCGCAGCGCCTCAGCCTCGTCGACCAGCGTGCCCAGGTGGGGGCACCGCCTGAGCAGGTCATCGATCTCGCGCAGCAGCGTCCTGGCCCCGGCGGTGTCGCCCAGGGCGAGGTGGGCGCGGGTGAGCTCGATCCTGGCCTGCACGGCGACGTGCGGGATGGCGTAAGTGAGCAGTGGCCGCGCGCGCTGCGCGCTGACCAGTTGCCGCCGGGCGGCCTCGACGTCGCCACGGTGGATCGCCGCGCGCGCCTCGGCCGCGCAGACCAGGGGAGCGATGTAGCTATCTTCCTCGGCGGCCAGGCGCAACGTGGCGCGTGCCTGTCCGGCGAGGTCTTCCGCGCGGACCCAGTCGCCGCGTGCCATCGCCGCCAGTGACCGTACGGCCATCGCCTCCGCGGCGATACCGTCCGTGCCGGCCTGCTGCCCGAGGCGGGCCGCATCGGCCAGAGCCGCGTCGCCGCCGTCGAGGTCGCCGGAGGTGATGCGCGCGATCCCCTGCAGTAGCGCGGCTGCCCCCGTCACGATGCCCGCCTCCTGGAATCTGCGAACCGCCTGGTCAGCGTCGATGCGCATCTGCGCGATCCCGTGCTGGCAGGCGAAGGCCCTGACCAGTGCGGCCCAGGCCCCGATGACGCCGCGATCCGGCCGGACGGAATTTTCCTGGTCCCAGCGATCCACCGCGCTGGCCCACCGCGCGGCCTCGGCCGGGCGTCCCATCCACGCGTAGATCAGCGCGGCCAGCGCCGTTACCATCGGGTATCTCGCGATCGCGTCCCGGTCATCCAGCCACCGGAACCACCGCACGAGCGTGGTGACCCGGCCTTGCCGCCGGGCCGGCACCGCGAGCTCTTGCACCAGCTCCGCGGCCATGTCCACGTCGCCGGCGGCCATGGCGTACTCCAGCGCTTCTTCAGGGCGGCCGTTGGCCTGGCACCAGGCGGCGGCGCGGCGGCGGAGCACCGGCAGCAGGCCGGGTTCCAGCCGTTCCAGCTCCGCCAGCAGCATGTCGCGGAACAAGTGATGGTAGCGGAACCAGAAGCCGCGCCGGTCCAGCGGCACCAGCAGCAGGTTCGAGCGGGCGAGCTCTGCCAGGGTGGTATCGGCCTGGGGCAGATCGAGCACCGCTTCGCACAGCGGCCCGCACATCCGCTCGAGCACCGCCGTCTTGGTCAGGAACTCCCGGTGCCGCGCCGAGATCCGCGCCAGGAACTCCGACTCCATGTACTGGCTCACCAGCCGGTCATCCCCGCCGAACGCGTCTCCCGCGTCGCGCAGCGAGCCGCCCTCGCGCAGGTGGAGGGCGGCCAGGTACAGCCCGGCAGCCCACCCTTCTGTCCGCTGGTGCAGCGCCGCCACGTCGTCGTCGCCGAGCGGGACGTCAGCCGCGCTCAGCAGTGAGGCGGCCTCCTGACGGCTCATCGACAGGTCAGCCGAGCCGATCTCGAGGATCCGGCCCTGCGTCCGCAGCCGGGCGACGCGCAGCGGCGGAGTGTCGCGGCCCGCCAGCACCAGCCGCGACCCTGGCGGGACGTGATCGGCCAGCACCGCCAGCGCGTCGCGGCATTCGGTGTTGCGCAGCAGGTGCACGTCGTCGAGCACCAGCACCACCGGGACGGTCATTGACAAGAACGCCGACCCCAGCCGCGGCACCACCGTGCCGGGCACCGAGCTGGCCGGCGCGGCGAGCGCCTCGAACACCCGCTTGTCGACCGGCTGCACCCCGTCCAGCGCCGCCGCCACGTAGCTGAGCAGGACCTTCGGGTCGTTGTCCCGGTCGTCTACAGACACCCAGGCGAACGCCTGCCCGTCGAGCTCGGCCCACTGTGCCAGCAGCGTCGTCTTGCCGTACCCGGACGGCGCGATCACCGCCACGATCGGGGGAGAGCCGTCTGCCGCCAATCGGCCGACCAGCGGGGAGCGGGGGACGGTCCCGGGCCGCGCCGCAGGACGGCGGAGCTTGGATGTCATAAGGTCGAACCCCGGCCTGCCCGGACCTTGCTGCCGTCCGGGTGGCTCGCGCACGCCGCTCGCCTTAACCCCCAAGAACCGCACCTTTCCCGCCAGCCTCACGTTCCATGCTCTGTCCGGCCAATTCTCACGTCAAGGGAGCAGGACGCCTCGGCCGGGACGGGCGCCGCGGTCACGACCCCAGGAAGGCCAGCACCGCGAGCACCCTCCGGTGGTCGGAGTCGGACGGCGGCAGGCCTAGCTTGCTGAAGATGTTGCTGATGTGCTTCTCGACGGCGCGGTCTGAGATCACGAGCTGGTCGGCGATCGCGGTGTTGGAGCGGCCCTCGGCCATCAGGGCGAGCACGTCGCGCTCCCGCGCGGTCAGCGTGGCCAGCGCACTGGTGTGCCGGGCCGCGTTCAGCATGCCGGTGACGACCTCGGGGTCCAGCGCGGTGCCGCCGGCCGCGACGCGGGCGATCGCGTCGGTGAATTCGGCTACGTTGGCGACCCGGTCTTTGAGCAGGTAGCCAACGCCGCCGGACGCGGCGGAATGCGCACCGCGCCGCATGCTCACCAGGTCGGCCGCGTACCGGGTCTCCACGTACTGGGAGAACACCAGGATGCCCGTGCCGGGATGGTCGCGGCGAATCGCGATCGCGGCGCGCAGCCCCTCGTCGGTGTGGTCCGGCGGCATCCGCACGTCGACGATCGCCACGTCAGGCTTGTGCTCGGCGACCGCGGCCTGCAGCGCCTCGGCGTCGCCGACCGCGGCGACGATCTCGTGCCCGCGGTCGGTGAGTATTTCGGCCAGTCCCGCCCTGATCACGGCGGCGTCCTCGGCGATGACGATGCGCAGCATCTCAACCATCTGCAGGATCTCCGGTCGGGCTTCAGGCGTGGGACGGCAGTTCCACGGTCGCCACCGTGGGGCCGCCGGACGGGCTGTCGATGTCGATGCTGCCGTCGACGGTGCGGATGCGTTCGGCGAGCCCGCGCAGGCCCCCGCCGGGCACCGCGGACGCGCCGCCGTGGCCGTCGTCGGTGACCCGGATCCGCAGCAGCCCGGGGACGTGCACGGCTTCGAGGGTAGCGCGCCGCGCGCCGCTGTGCTTGGCGACGTTGGCGAGCAGCTCGGCCGCGGAGAAGTAGGCGATCGTCTCGATCGCCGCCGACGGCCGTTCCTGGATGTCCACCACCAGCTCGACGGGGACGGCGCTGCGCGCGGCGAGGGTGGCCAGCGCGTCGGGGAGGCCGTTGTCGAGCACCGAGGGGTGGATGCCCTTGGCCAGGGTGCGCAGCTCGGCGATCGCCTCGATGGCGTTGCGGTGCGCGTCGTCGACGAGCTGGGCGACCCGGCTGAAGTCGGGCGGTGCGGGGTCTTCCAGCTTCTCCTTCGCCAGCCCGAGCTTCATGGCCAGCGCGACGAGCTGAGCCTGCGCCCCGTCGTGCAGGTCGCGTTCGATGCTGCGCAGCCTGGCCGCCGAGTCGTCCACGACGTGCGCCCTGGCCGCCTCCAGGCTCTTGACCCGCGCCCTGGCCGCCTCCAGGCTCTTGACCCGCGCCGCGAGCGCGACCTGATCGGAACTGTCGCCAAGGAAGCCGCGGACGAGCAGCAGGTCCAGTTCGCAGACCGCGCGCGTCAGCCACGGCGACGCCAGCAGCAGGGCCGCGCCGAGCGGCACGAACAGGAACGAGGCGGCCAGCGGGACGGGATGCCCGCTGCCCAGCCCCGGGCCTGCCCCGGCGAATTCCTGCCAGGCCGGATAGGTCAGGTAGAACAGCCCGGCGAGCCAGAAGCCCGCGGCGACGACCAGGTGGAAGCTGGCGATCACCGGCTTCATCAGGAAGTAGCCGCGGATCTTCCAGGCCTGCGCGTCGCGTATCGCTCCCCGGTACCAGCCGACCACGCGATCGGGGTTCATCGCGTGGATGACGATGTGCTCGTCCGCGGCCAGCTCGGCGATCCTGGTGGCCAGCATCCCGCCGATCCTGACCCGGTTGCCGCGCTGCTTGACCTTGGCGTCTTCGGCCTTGGCCAGAGCCGCCAGCCGGTCGGCGTCCGGCGTCCGCACGCGCACGTACGAATGCGGCCGCAGCGGCGGCGGGGCCGGGATGTCCTCGCCGAGCATCCGGCGGATGAGGGAACGGTTGGCGCTGCCGATTTTCCTGAGCGCCGGCGCGGACCCGGCCCAGAAGATGCCGTTGTGCAGTGTGACGAGGCTGAACACGAAGGCGAGGAGGGCCAGCGGGAAGCTGACGATGGCGTAGCCGACCTCTGCCCAGGCGCGCCGGGTGAACGGCGCCGTCAGCGCGCGCCGCACAGGTGAGATCGTCACCCCGGCCATAGTCTGATTGTCGCTCATATTTCGATGCTGCGCGCGATGCCGCCACCGGGTCGACCGTGAGGCCACCCGCCTTCTGGTACGGCTAGCACGGTGCCGTCTCCAAACAGCCACGTCGCAGGAAAAGGGGCCAGCTCGGGCATATTGCAATCCCCTGGCGGATATTTATCGTAAGGCTGACGGCGCGTCGGCAGGGCGTTCCCGTGACGCGGGGTGGGGGATTAGCGTGGTCAAGGAACTGCAGCCTGGAGATCCGCAGGTAATAGGCCCGTACCGGATGGTCGGGCGGCTCGGCCAGGGGGGCATGGGGCAGGTCTTCCTCGGTGTGTCCCCGGGCGGGCGGCCGGTCGCGGTGAAGGCCATCCGCCCCGACCTGGCCTCGGATCCGCAGTTCAGGATCCGCTTCGCTCGGGAGGTCGCCGCGGCCAGGACGGTGAGCGGCGTGTTCACCGCCATGGTGGTCGGCGCGGACGTCGACGGCCCGATCGCGTGGCTGGCGACGGCCTATGTTCCCGGCCCCTCGCTGGCCGAGGCGGTGAACGAGCACGGCCCGCTGCCCGAGGCGTCGCTGCTGGCGCTCGCCGCGGGGCTGGCCGAGGCGCTGGCCGCGATCCACGCCGCGGGCGTGACGCACCGGGACCTGAAGCCATCGAACGTGCTGCTGGCCGAGGACGGCCCGCGCGTCATCGACTTCGGCATTTCCCGCGCCGCGGAGTCGACGACGCTCACCCAGACCGGCCTGACGATCGGATCGCCAGGGTTCATGTCTCCCGAGCAGGCCATCGGCACCGAAGTCGGGCCGCCAAGCGACGTCTTCAGCCTGGGGACCGTGCTCGCCTTCGCGGCGACCGGCAAGGGACCGTTCGGCGGCGGGACGACGGCCTCGCTGCTGTACCGCGTCGTCCACGAGACCCCGGACCTTGACGGGGTGCCGGCGGCGGTGCGGCCGCTGATCGAGCGCTGCCTGGTCAAGGATCCGGCGCAGCGCCCGACGGCCGTCGCCCTGCTCGACGCGGTGGGCGCCCTCCAGCCGGCGGGGAACTGGCTGCCCGATTCGGTCATCCGCATGGCCGCCGCGCCGCCTTCCCTTACCCCGCCCCCCGGGCAGCCCGCTCCCACCGCGGTTGACGGGACGCCTGCCCCCACCGCGGTGCCCTTGCCGCTCGTGCCCGGCTTCGCACCCACGCAGACCTCGATGGCCGATTTCGCCGCCGCCCCGCCGTACCAGGCCACCGA
>NZ_JBARCR010000513.1:0-5185 GCF_049794275.1 Trebonia sp. | reverse complement strand
GCGTCCAGCCGGATGCCGGCCATCCCGCCGGCCGGGCGGCCCTGCGGGCGCACCGCGGCGGCCGGGAAGCGCAGCAACTGCGCGTCGGTGGTGATGAACACGAGCTCGGCGTCGTCGCCCGAGAGCTGGGCGGCCCCGACCACCTGGTCGTCGTCCTTCAGCGTGATCAGCTCGAACTCGTCACGGTTGGCCGGGTATTCGGGCAGCACGCGCTTGACGATGCCGCTGGCGGTCCCCAGTACAACGCCCGCATCCGCGGCCTGCAAATTCACCAGCGCCAGCACCTTCTCCCCCGGCGTCAGCGCGGTCACGAACTCCGTGACCGGATGGCCGCCGGCCAGGGACGGGGCCACATCGCTCGGCGGCAGCGACGGGATCTCCAGCACGCTGAGCCTGATCACGCGGCCCGCCGACGTCACCGCGCCGATCGTGCCGCGGGCGGTCGCGGAGACCGCCGACGCCACGATGTCGTGCGCCGCGCGATCGGTGGCGGCCGGGGAGTCATCACGAGACCGTTCTGGATCATCGGACTGGGCGGGGAAGCGGGCCAGCAGGCCGGTCGCGGACAGCACCACGACGCACGGGTCGTCGGCCACCTCAAGCGGGACCGCGGCGCGCACCTCGTCGCCGCCTTCGAGCAGCACCGTGCGGCGCGGGGTGCCGAACTTCTTCGCCAGCTCGGCCATCTCGCCGCTGACCACCTCGCGGAGCCGGCCGTCGTCTTCGAGGATGTCGGTGAGCTCGGCGATCTCGCGGCGGAGCGTCTCCTGCTCGCGCTCGAGCTCCAGCCGGTCGTACCTGGTCAGGCGGCGCAGCGGGGTGTCCAGGATGTACTGCGCCTGGATCTCGGACAGGTCGAAGATCTGCTGCAGGCGGCTCTTGGCCTCGGCGGCGTCGTCACTCGACCTGATGACCTGGATGACCTCGTCGATGTTGAGCAGCGCGACGATGATGCCGTCGACCAGGTGCAGCCGCTCCTGGCGCTTGCGGCGCCGGTACTCGCTGCGCCTACGCGTGACCTCGAGGCGGTGGTCGACGTAAATCGTCAGCAGCTCGAGGAGGCCGAGCACCCGCGGCTGGCCGTCGAGGAGGGCGACGTTGTTGATGCCGAACGTCTCCTCCATCGGTGTGAGCCGGTACAGCTCGGCGAGCACGGCGTCCGGGTTGAAGCCGTTGCGCACCTCGATCACCAGGTGCAGGCCGCGGGTCCTGTCCGTCAGGTCCTTGAGGTCGGAGATGCCGGTGATCTTCTTCGCCTGGACCAGGTCCTTGATCCGGGTGATGACCTTCTCCGGGCCGACGCCGTACGGCAGTTCGGTGACGACGATGCCGGTCTTGCGGGCGTTCAGCTGCTCGATCTTCGCGGCGGCCCTGGTGCGGAAGATGCCGCGGCCGGTCGCGTACGCCTCGCGGACGCCGTCCAGCCCGACGATCCGCCCGCCGGTCGGCAGGTCGGGGCCGGGGACGAAGCGCATGAGCTGTTCGAGGGAGGCGTCCGGGTGCCTGATCAGGTGCCTGGCGGCGGCGATGACCTCGGTCAGGTTGTGCGGGGCCATGTTCGTGGCCATCCCGACCGCGATGCCCGAGGTGCCGTTGACCAGCAGGTTGGGGATCGCCGCGGGCAGGACCTGCGGCTCCTGCTCCTGGCCGTCGTAGTTCGGGCCGAAGTCGACGGTGTCCTCGTCGATGTTCCCGACCATCGCCATCGCGGCCTCGGTGGGACGGCACTCGGTGTACCGCATCGCGGCGGGGGCGTCGTCGCCGCCGAGACTGCCGAAGTTCCCGTGGCCGTCCACCAGCGGCAGCCGCATGGCCCACGGCTGGGCGAGCCGGACGAGGGCGTCGTAGATCGCGCCGTCGCCGTGCGGGTGCAGGCGGCCCATGACGTCGCCGACGACGCGGGCGCACTTGACGTGCCCGCGGTCGGGCCGCAGGCCCATCGCGTTCATCTGGTAGAGGATCCGCCTCTGCACAGGCTTGAGACCGTCCCTGGCGTCGGGCAGCGCGCGGGAGTAGATGACGCTGTAGGCGTACTCGAGGTACGAGCCGCGCATCTCCTCGGTGACGTCGACATCGACGATGTTCTCTTCGAACTCTTCCGGTGGCGGCGCGGTGGTGCTGCCGCGGCGTGGTGGCATGCGGTCCTCGGTTAGTTGCTACGTGTCGATGCGGGACAGGTCGAGCTCGCTGGCGCCGCCGACGATGAACTCGCGGCGCGGCGCCACGTCCGTGCCCATCAGCAGGTTGAACACGTCCATGGCCGCCTTGGCGTCCTCGATCCTGATCCGCCGCAGGATGCGATGGCGGGGGTCCATCGTGGTCTCGGCGAGCTGCCCGGCGTCCATCTCGCCGAGGCCCTTGTAGCGCTGCACCGGGTCCTTCCAGCGCTGGCCCTTGCTCTCCAGCTCGATCAGCGTGCGGCGCAGCTCGGCGTCGGAGTAGGTGTACCGGTACTTGAGCTGGCCCTTGCGGGGGTTGGTCAGCTCGATCCTGTGCAGCGGGGGCACGGCGGCGAACACCCTTCCCGCTTCGAGCATCGCGCGCATGTACCGGTGGAACAGGGTGAGCAGCAGGGTGCGGATGTGCGCGCCGTCGACGTCGGCGTCGGCCATCAGGATCACCCGCTGGTACCGCGCCGAGTCCAGGTCGAACGTGGAGCCCGAGCCGGCGCCGAGGACCTGGATGATGGCGGCGCACTCGGTGTTCTTGAGCATGTCGGCCAGGCTCGACTTCTGCACATTGAGGATCTTGCCGCGGATCGGCAGCAGCGCCTGGAACTCGGAGTCCCTGGCCAGCTTGGCGGTGCCCAGGGCGGAGTCGCCCTCGACGATGAACAGCTCGCTGCGGTCGTCGGCGGACCGGCAGTCGACCAGCTTGGCCGGCAAGCTCGAGCTGGCGAGCGCGGACTTGCGGCGCTGGTTCTCCCGGTGCTCGCGGGCGGCGACGCGGGTCTTGGCCGCGCTCGCGACCTTGTCCAGGACCGCTTTGGCCTGCTGCTTCGCGCCGCGTGGCGGGTTCTCGAAGTAGTTCTTGAGCTGCGTGCGGACGACCTGGCTGACGATCGCGGTGGCCGCGGGGGTGCCGAGGACCTCCTTGGTCTGGCCTTCGAACTGGGGCTCTGGCAGCCGCACGGAGATGATGCTCGTGAGGCCTTCGAGGATGTCCTCCTTGGTGACCGGCTCGTCCCCGTTCCGCAGGATCCTGGCGGCTCTCAGCTGCTCGTTGAGGGTGCGCACGATGGCCCGGTCGAAGCCGGTGACGTGCGTGCCGTGGTGCGGGGTGGCGATCACGTTGACGAACGAGCGGGTGATCGTGTCGTAGCCCGCGTTCCACTGGATCGCTATGTCGACGTCGAGGGTGCGCTCCACCTCTGTCGGCGTCATGTGCCCGCGGTCGTCGAGCACCGGGACGGTCTCGGTGAACGTGCCGTCGCCGGTCAGCCGGAGCACGTCGGTGACCTTCTCGCCCGCGGCAAGGTGCTCGCAGAACTCGCTGATGCCGCCGGCGAACCTGAACTCCGCCTGCCGCGGGCCGCCGCCGTCGCCGTCGCCGTCGGCTTCGGGGCCGGGCTGGGCGCCAGCCTCCGCGCGGACCGCGATGGCCAGGCCGGGCACCAGGTAGGCGGTCTGCCTGGCCCGCTCGACCATGCCGTCGTAGCTGAACGTGGCGTCGCGCAGGAACACCTGCCGGTCCGGCCAGAACCTGATGCGGGTGCCGGCCTTGGTCTTGCTGACCCGCGCGATCTGGCGGAGCCCCGCCTTCCTGCTGAAGTCGGCGTCCGGCCGGGGTCGCCCCGGCTCGGCGAACTCGCCGGTGACCCCGCGGCGGAAGCTGGCCGCCCAGGTGTGGCCGCCCCTGTCCACCTCGACGTCCAGCCGCGCGGACAGCGCGTTCACCACGGACGCGCCGACCCCGTGCAGACCGCCGGAGGCGGTGTAGGAGCCGCCGCCGAACTTGCCGCCCGCGTGCAGCCTGGTCATGACGAGCTCGACGCCGGACAGCTTGGTCTTGCGCTCGTTGTCGACGGGGATGCCGCGGCCGTTGTCCCTGACCTCGGCGGACCCGTCGGCGTGCAGGATGACCTCTACCCTGGTGCAGTAACCGGCGAGTGCCTCGTCTACCGCGTTGTCGAAGATCTCCCAGAGGCAGTGCTGCAGCCCGCGGCCGTCGGTCGAGCCGATGTACATGCCGGGCCGCTTGCGCACGGCCTCCAGGCCCTCCAGGACCGACAGGTGCTTGGCGCTGTAGGAGTCGGCCAGTTCTCTTGCCGGCCCTCTGGTGGACTCCGCCATCGGCCGGGCGGTTTCTGTGAGCGGGGGCACGGGCAGGGGGTCTCCTCTCGAAAATGTGAGCGGCACGCGAGGCGCCTATTCGAAGGGTAGCGTCTCGCGGCAAGTGCCGGCGGCCAGCCACGCCGCTTCGCCGCGTTCCGCGTCGTGAGGGGCACCCCTTTTGGGATCAAATGTGTGTCAGGGCAATTGCTGGCGGGTAGGAACCACACGAACCGCACGGGTACCTCGCCGGTGACTACCCGCACCGCCGGTTGCGTGGCCAGTGCGGTTTTCGCTTGTGGCGTACACCACTCGGCGAAGGGAAGGCTGACGCCGGGGTATGTGTTGTGCTGTGCTGTAAGGCACAGGCAGCAAACCGAGCCAGCCGGACGCAGGAGCCGGCGGCACGAGAAGAGGAAGGCGACGTGACCGGAGCTATAGCCCCCACCAGGCCGCTGACCGCCCTTGATCTCTGCGATCGCTGTGGCGCACAGGCGTACGTTCGCGTCCTGCTCCCGAACCAGGGAGAGCTGCTTTTCTGCGCGCACCACGGGCGCGAGCACGCGAAGGCACTCGCCAAGGTAGCCGTCGACATCCAGGATGAGACTGGCCGGCTGATCACCCAGGAGACCCCCACCCCGGAGAACTAGCCGGTTATCCAGACGTGACCGCGTAACCGCGGGTCGCTCGGGCACTGTGGCCGTGAGCGGCCCGTGTTCATGCCCGGAAGGCGACGCGGATGTGCATGACAAAGGACCCATGACAAAGGACCGCGGCCTGCAGGCCGCGGTCCTTTGTCATGCGCTCAGTCCAGGTAGTCGCGCAGCACCTGGGACCGCGACGGGTGACGCAGCTTGGACATCGTCTTGGACTCGATCTGACGGATCCGTTCCCTGGTTACCCCGTAGACCTTG
>NZ_JBARCR010000512.1:0-6118 GCF_049794275.1 Trebonia sp. | reverse complement strand
TCGCTGGTCACCTCGATGACCACGGCCAACGGTGCGACCTGGGCGATCGTGGCGATGGGCGGCTCGGCGGCCGGCGCGAACCAGTTCTGGGAGCTGTTCGCCCGCGCGGCCGCCAGCGACCGGTGGGAGCTGGTCACCCCGCCGGGGGTCGCCAGCAACGGCGGACTGGTCGCGGCCGGCGGCCCGGCTACGCTCAGCGTCGCGTTCCGGCCCAGCCAAGGGCTGACCTTCTCGCCGCTCGCGGTCACCAGCGACGCCGGCAAGACCTGGCGCACCGGCCTGATCGACGCTCCGGTCGCCAGCGACCCTGACGCGCTCGCCGCCGGCGCTGGGGCGATGCTCGCCCTGCTCGGCGACGGCACCGTCGAGCAGGGCGGGACGTCCGGCGGGAGCTGGACCAGGCTCGCCGCGCCCGGCGCGATCGCCTCCTCCGCCGCCGGACGCCAGTGCCACGTCACCAGCCTGACGGCCGTGGCCTATGCCCCATCAGGAACGCCGCTCGCCGCGGCCTCCTGCGCGCGGCCGGGCATTACCGGCATCTTCGCCCGTTCCGGTACCGCCTGGCAGGCGGTCGGCCCTGTCCTCGCCGCGCGCCAGGTCACGGTGCTACGGCTCACCACTATCGCCGCCGGGGACCTCGCGCTGCTGCAGGCCAGGGCGGGGAGCGGCGCCACCCTGCTCGCCGCCTGGACGAGCGACGGAACCCGGTGGACGATCTCAGCCCCGCTGGCTGTCGGTATCGGGCAAGTGGCCGCCTCCGGCACCGGGTCCGGCGGCGCGGCCTGGGTGCTGCTGGCCGATGGCCGCGCGTACGAGGTTTCCGGCCCTGGCAGCGCCTGGCGGCGGCTGCCGTCGCCACCGTCGGGAACCGCGGCCCTGGCGGCTGGTCCTGGCGACGCGTACGAGGCGCTGGCCGTGGCCAGCGGAAAGCTAACCGTCTACCGGCTGTCCCCGGCCGGTGCCTGGGGCAAGCTCCAGACTCTCTCGGTCCCGATCCAGTACGGCTCCTCCTCGTAAGACCTTCCGCCGCTCCCCGGTGCCCTCGCTCCTTTGGTAGCCGATGCCACATCGACCACGTTCCGGGGTGCGGTCTAATGAGGACATGGCTGAGCGGCAGACGGCGCGGCAGACGGTCGAGCTCGGGGATGTGCAGCGGACGTTGTTCTTCCCGCTGGCGGCGCGGGCACGGGAGACCGGGAAGAAGCGGCCACTGCTGCGCGACCCGAAGGCCGTCGAGATCGTCGAGACCGTCGACTTCGAGCTGGCGCCCATCGCGCCGGGCCCGACCGCGCTCGTCGTGACGCTCCGGACCCTGATCATGGACTGGTGGGTCCGGCGGTTCCTCGCCGGGCATCCCGGCGGCACGGTCGTCGAGCTGGGCACCGGGCTGAACACCCGGTTCGAGCGGACCGACAACGGCACCGCGCACTGGATCGACCTGGACCTGCCGGACACGATCGAGCTGCGCCGCCGGTTCTTCGCGGACACCGGGCGGCGCCAGATGCTCGCCGCCTCGCTGCTCGACGAGGACTGGCTGCCCGCGGTGGAGCAGCGCCCGGGGCCGTACTTCTTCGTCGCCGACGGCGTCCTCGCCTATCTGCGCGAAGAAGACGTCACGGGCATGCTGGCCAGGATCGCCGGCCGGTTCCCCGGCGCCATGATCGCGTTCGACACCGTCACCCGCGCGTCGACGGGCCAGGAGCTCAAGATGGCGGCCAAGCGCGACGTCGCGCCATGGCAATGGGCGTGCGACGACCCGCGCTCGCTGGAGCGGCTGGGGCTGCGGCTCATCGAGTCCGTGCCGGTGACCAGGCCGCCGGCCGGGCTGCGCGCGGAGCTGCCCGCCAGGTACCGGTACCTGCTGCCGCTTGGCGACCCGATCTTCGGCAAGCGGGGACTGTCGCTCAACTTGTTCCAGGCTGGCTGACCTCGCCGGCGTCGGTTGGTACCTGCGGGGACGGGCGGTCCCGGCGCAGTACCGTGAGCAGCTCCTCGTAGGGGCCGATCAGGAACGCCTCGTCGGCCGGCTGGAACCGGGTGGTGCGCCGCGGCAGGTGCTCGAGCACCGTCCGGTCCGCCGCCCGGCGGATGGCCAGCACGCGGGTGCGGGCCGTGAGGTCGAACATCTGCAGGCCGTGCAGGCCGCCGCCCGGGGTGACCGTCAGCTTGGCGACCAGCAGCGGCTCGTCGCCGGCGTAGAACGTGGACAGCACGTCGAGGCCGAGCGCCGCGCCGGTGAACCACGGGGCGGCCAGCGCGGCGGTCGACCGGACGTTCTTGAACCCGAACGTCTCCCTGACCGAATGGGCCAGCTGCGGGTCGAAGATGCGCAGCACGACCGGGGTGGTTTCCCAGCGCGGCCCCAGCTGGTCGCGGACCGCCAGGCCCGTCTCGAGGTTCGCGAGGTCGTCGCTGGTCAGCACCGCGACCGCGGACGCGGCGGGCAGCCGCACCGAGCCAAGCACCTCGGGCAGCGTCGCGTCGCCGATTACCACCGGGACGCCGAGCGCGCGCACCTGGCCGAGGTGCCTGTTGTGCTCGTCCAGCTCGACGACCACGACGTCGCGGCCCGCCGCGTGCAGCTGCTGTACGACCCGCAGGCCGACCGTGCCAAGGCCGATCACCAGCACGTGGCCGCGCAGCGCGGTGATTTTCCGCCGACCGAGGGACTCCTCGATCCGCCTGCTGACCAGCACGTTGGTCAGCAGCGCGAAGAACACCGCGACGAACAGCGCGCCGGTCAGCATGAGCAGGATCGCGAACCCGACCAGCCAGGCCGGCTCACCGCGGAAGGTGAAGTCGCCGTAGCCGACGGTCGTGATGGTCTCGACGGTGAAGTACAGCGAGTCGAGCAGCGTGATGTGGTGCCCGGGGCCCGCGTACTGGTAGGTGAGGCGCAGCACGGCCGTGGCGGCGATCAGCACCGCGACCAGCGCGCCGAGCGCGATCACCAGCCTGCGGTCGGCGGCGCGCAGCAGCGACATGGCGACGTCACGCAGGTAGCCGGCCACGCTGCGGCGCGCGGTGTGCTGGCGGGCGGAGGAACGGGCCCGTTCCGAATAACTGATAGCGGCGGTGGCGCGGAGCTCAGCGGGGGTGGCGATGATCGTCACCTCGTCACCTGCCCCGACCTCCGTGTCGCGCCCGGGGCAGACCAGCACGTCACCGTCGGGCGGCACCACCGCGACGGGGCCGAGGTCGCCGTAGAGCTGGCGGAGGGTGGCGGTGCGCGGCGCAGTGGTGCGCACGGCGAGGAACTGCTCGCCGGACAGCGTCATTCGCTGCACGCCCTCGCGCAGGCAGGCCTCGACCACCGACGGCGCGGACAGGCCCGCGACGTCGAGCACCGCGACGCCGACCTGCTTGACCGCGCGGCCGACCGCGGGGTTGTTGAGCTGCGCGACCACCCGCACGTCGTCGCGGAGCCTGCGGGCGAGCAGCGCCGTCTCCAGTGTGCGCAGGTCATCGTGCTGCGCGCAGATCACCGCGACGGCGCCGGCCAGCCCGGCGCTGGTGAGCGCCTCTTCGGCGCGGGTGCTGGTGATCAGCGGGACGCCCCAGGCGTCGATCAGCCGCGCCAGCGGCGGGTCGGGCGCGTCGTCGACGACCACCGCGAGCACGCCGGACAGCGTCAGCTCCTCGACGATCCGCAGGCCCACGCCGGGCAGCCCGCAGACGATCACGTGTCCGCGCCAGTCCGAGTACGCACCCCCCACGCTGGCAGCTTATTCGCCAACCGAGCCGTCGATGGCCTCGCGCAGCAGGTCGGCGTGGCCGGCGTGCCTGGCGGTCTCCTCGATCAGGTGCAGCAGCACCCAGCGGAGCGTGAACTGCCAGCCGTCGTTGCCCTTGAACGCCGACAGCTGGTCCAGGCTGGCCGCCGAGGCGGCGGCCTGGCGGCTGCGCTCGCACGCGTCGCGGTAGCGCTGGCGCAATGCGCCGGGGTCCATGGTGGTGGCGGTACGGAACTCCCAGTTGGGGTCGGCGACCCAGTCCACATCCACCCAGTCCTGGCGATCGGGCATGCCGAGGAAGCGGCCCTCCAGCCAGCTCTCCTCGACGAGCGCCAGGTGGTAGAGGAGACCGGCCAGCGTGAGATCCGAGGTGGGGATCTTTTGCGCTAGCTGGTCTTTGGTGAGGCCTTCGGTCTTGAGCAGGATCGTTTCGCGCTGGTAGTCGAGGTACTGGCCGAGCGCGTCACGTTCGGCGGCGCGGGTGTCGGGGTCCTGGCGCACGTCGGCGCTCCTTGTCCTGGGTCGCTTGTCCTGTGTCGCTTGTCCTGGGGCGGTGTACCGCCCGACTCTAACGGCCAGCCTCAGGCTAGGCTTGGCATTATCCGCCGTGGCAGGGAGATGCCGTGCCGATTCCCGAGCAGGTCGCATGCTGGAACAAGGCCGGACTGAACCGGGTTGCGCGGCACATCGCGCCCTGGCTGCCGGGTCTGGGGCTGATCGTGCACCGCGGCCGCCGGTCCGGGCGTGAGTACCGGACGCCCGTCGAGGTCTTCCAGGCGCGGGACGGGTTCATCGTCGCGCTGACCTACGGCGCGGATACGGACTGGCTGCGAAACATCCAGGCCGCCGGCGGCGGCTTGCTGCGCACCCACGGCCTGACCTTCCAGGTCAGTGAGCCCCGGGTGTACCACGACGAGGAGCGCGCGGGCATCAGGCCGGCGGAACGGCAGATGCTGCGGCTGCTCGACGTGGCGGACTTCGTGCACCTCACGGCGGTCTTGCGTTACATCAGCTGATCCTGGCCGGCGTCGTAGACCAGCAGGCCGTCGTCACGGAGGCGGACGCCAGGCGTGGGGCGGTGCGCCTCGATGCGCCCGTCGTGCATGAGGTGGCGTACTTCTATCCCGCGGGCGACCGCGGCGAAGTCCGCGACCAGGCGGCGGTGGCAGCGCCACCACAGGCTCTCCGAGCACATGACCGTTACCCGGTGCGTCTCCGGCTCCGGCTCCGCCTCTGCCTCGGCTAGCTCAGCCTCGGTCAGGACGGCGTCGATGGCGGCCAGGAAGTCCGGCGAGCGCATGTGCTCGGCGTAGCCGCGGAACATGTCCTCCCGCCACACCACGTCGGGGTTGTCGGGGCTGGGCCGCCGGAACCCGCCGAGGCGCTTCTCCCAGCGGTAGGCGATGCCCGCCGCGGGCAGCCACTCCTCGAGTGCGGCACGGGCGAACTGCGGGTTGCGCCGGCTGCCCGGCGCCGTGCGGATGTCCACGAGCGAGGAGACGCCGGCTTCTCGCAGGAGGCCGATTGTGCGGGCGGCCGTCTCGGTCCCGTGTCCGTACGTCAGCAGCATCTACATGAAGTTACGGGTATGCAAGGCGGACAGCTCGGCCGCCTCGTCGTCGGGGAAGCCGATGTACGCGAGCCGGCGCCGGCGGCCCTCGTCCATGCTGGCCTGCAGGTCGCGCACCGCTCGCCAGCCGCGGCTGATCGCGGCCGGCTCCCACGAGCCCGCGGCGAGCAGGACGAGGGAGTCGAAGACCTCGGTGTTCAGGCCGGCGGTGTCGAGCAGGGCGGCGTGCCGCCGCTCCACCGACTGCCGCAGCACGCCGAGGTATGACCTGTCGGTCGCGACGAGGTGCGCGGTGTGCGCCACGCCGAACGCCACGTGCCGCGCCTCGTCGCGGACCGCGAGCCGGGCGACGTCGGCGGTGACCTTGTCCGGCGCGTGCTCATGGATGAAGCGCAGCAGGTCGAGGAAGGTGCCCTCGCCGAGCACCGACAGCAGGAACGACGCCGTGGTGAAGTCCGGCTCGGCGAGCAGGGTCTGCAGCGACGCGCGGCCGCCGGCGCTGGAGGTGCCGAGCGGTCCGCCGGACAGCAGGCCGCGGCGGGTGAAGACCTCGACATGCCGCGCCTCGTCGGCGGCCTGGGTGGCGAGCAGCTGCATCACCTCGCGGAAGTGCGGGTGCAGCTGGCTGAGCAGTCGCGCCGGGATGATCAGCGCCGCCTGCTCGTTCTCGACGAGGTAGGTCATGAGCTGCACGACGGCGCGCTCGATCTCGTCCGGCACGTTGAGTGCGGCGGTCCAGTCGACCGCCGTCGCGGGATCCCACTGGCTGGCGGCCGCGGCCGCGTAGAGGCGCGGGGCGACGTCGGCCCAGACG